>CAYTUO010000112.1:0-11469 GCA_964441015.1 uncultured Pleurocapsa sp. | reverse complement strand
AAATTAATCTTTCGAGCCGGATTTCTCGACTGCCTCAATTACGTCTTTGAAAAACAAGGTGCAAGGTTAATCGATTCAAATATGGCTAGTAGTAATCCAACTGCGTTAGCTACTGAATTTAACTGGATTGCCAACCGCAGCCGTCGCATCCAAAAACCTGTCATGCACCTGAGCCTCAGTCCTCACCCCGATGATGCCCCTAAACTCGATGACGCTCAAAAAAGAAAATTTACCGTGCAGCTTCTCGAATCGATTGGGATGAGTAACTGCCAATGGGTACTGGTAGAACACAACGATACCATAACCCCAGATGGCAAACTCCGCCCTCATCTTCATGTTGTAGCTAATCGCATTCCTCTCAATGACTGTAAGGCGGTTAACTCATCTTTTTTAAAGAGGCGAATTGAAAAATCTCTACAACAACTCAGACAAAAATACAATTTGCAACCAGTTTCCGCCAGTTGGGAAGTTGAGCGCAAAGCCCCCAGTACGGGACAAGTCAGGCGCTATCGCCAGGAACAAGAAGACTACGAGACCCGAAAGCGATCGCAACCCCCCGAACTGTCTATCAAAATACAATTGCAAAACGCGATCGATGAAGCCGCCCAAACTTGCTCGACTTTGGCGGAGTTGATAGATGCCCTAAAACATCAGGGCATTGAAACAGAAGTTCGCCTGACACCCAACGATCGCGTCAAAGGCATTGTCTATCGTCGAGGCAGCCAGTATTTTAGCGGCTCTCAATTAGGCAAAGCTTATACGGTGTCGGGATTACAGCAATATCGCCAGCTCGATTTTGATCGGTATCCTTCACTGCCAACGATCGCCACCGAACCTAACCATAAATCTGAGGCGATCGCCTCATCCGTTGCTGACGAGCTACAAAGTCTACAGACTCAACTTAAATCTGAATACGGATTTCCCAACGCCCTCACCCAAGCTTTATATGAGCGAGGGTCATTCAAACTCGACGAGCAAAATCGACCAATTTGGGTCAAACAGCCTTTAGGAAAAGAAACAACCGATCCGCCGGTATTTTGGCTGGCAACTGACGAACAAGTCAATCGAGCCATTGTTACTACCAGTCCCATTGAAACTATCTCAGCATTTCTGGTTGAAGGCGCACAACAGTCACCTCAACCAACGCTCTATTTGAGCATCGATTCGGTTCGAGAACTTCCTACTGACTTACTCAACAAAATCGATGAAGTGGTTGTTAGTTTATCTAACCAACAATTCACCCAAACCGTAATGAAACAACTTTCTCAGATTCCCAGCCTATCTGCTACCAACCAAAAATGGAACCAGACTTGGCAGCAACTTCAGCAGCAAACGCAGTTGCCTCGCAAACAAAACTTTGAACTTTAAGCCATGACATATCGAACAAATCTACCGCAAATGCTTAACCTCTCCATCCAAAGAATCCCCGGTATCTCAACGACTGACGCTTACAAACTAAGAAACCTGAGAATTCAGACAATTGCCGACTTATTGCACTACTATCCTCGCCAGCATCTTACCTTCAAACGCACTTGCATTAACTCTGTTAAAGCCGATGAGACTGTCACAATTGTTGGCAAACTCGTCAGTCACCAGATTTCTTCATCAAGGAGCAAACCCAATCTAACCCTACAAAAATGGCAGATTCGAGACAAAAACGGCTCGCTCGGTTGCACCCAATTTTACAACCATCCTTACTACCAATCCCATGAGTGGCGCACCAAACAACAAACCCTCTATCAACCCGGTGCGATCGCGATCGTAACGGGTAAAGTCAAGGTAGATTCTTACACTCAAAATTTAGTCATTAACAATCCAACCAAAATTCAAGTCGTCGAACTAGAAGTGGCTAAAGCTGCTTGTTCTTCCATCGTTCCCGTCTATCCCCTCTCCAAAGGAATAACCAACGAAGTCGTCCGACACTGTACTCAAGCGGCGATTGGGTACGCACCTTATTTGGAAGATCCTCTCCCAGAAGAGTTGCGCGAACAGTTTGAACTTCTGGAATTGAGAAAAGCGATCGCTAACATTCATTATCCTACTGACCAAGCGACATTGGATTCAGCAAGACGGCGATTAATCTTTGATGAATTCTTTTATCTAGCATTGGCAATGCTCCAACGCCGACAAGCCATTCGCCATCGTCCTAGTTTGCCTATCGTCCCCACAGGTCAGTTAATCGACCAATTGATGTCAATTCTGCCTTTTTCTCTTACCAAAGCACAAGAGAGAGTCGCCAGCGAGATTCTTTTCGATTTAAGTCAATCTAACCCCATGAATCGCCTCGTTCAAGGAGATGTAGGTTCGGGAAAAACCGTCATTGCAGTAATTGCTGCTCTTAGCGCGATTGAATCGGGCTATCAAGTTGCATTAATGGCACCGACTGAAGTTTTAGCCCAACAGCATTATCGCTCCTTTGCCGATTGGTTGGAGCAACTCAACGTATCAATCGCACTACTGACAGGTTCGACATCTGCCAAACAACGCGCTCAAATTCATCAAAATTTAGAATCGGGTCAACTCTCGATCGTCGTAGGCACTCATGCGCTCTTCCAAGAAAAAGTTCAATTCCAGCAATTGGGACTGGCTATCATCGACGAACAGCATCGTTTTGGCGTTAATGCTCGCGAGCGATTGCAACAAAAGGGCAAGTCACCTCACGTCTTAACCATGACTGCCACTCCCATTCCTCGAACTCTGGCACTTACCATTCACGGAGATTTAGATGTCAGTCAGATTGACGAACTGCCCCCAGGTCGGCAATCTATTAAAACTAAGGCGATAACGAATCGAATGCGACACAAAGCTTATGATTTAATTCGTCAAGAAGTCGATCGCGGACGGCAAGCTTACATCATACTACCTCTCATAGAAGAGTCGGAGAAATTAGATTTGAAAGCAGCGATTGAAGAACACCAGCGAATTCAAGAGCAAGTCTTCCCCGAATTTCAAATTGGATTGCTGCACGGACAAAAGAAATCGGTTGAAAAAAAAACGGCGATCGCTCATTTTCAAACTGGCATAACTCCTATTCTTGTCAGTACGACAGTCGTAGAAGTGGGTGTAGACTGCCCGAACGCGACAGTCATCCTCATCGAACATGCAGAACGTTTCGGTCTATCTCAACTTCATCAACTGCGGGGGCGCGTTGGCAGGAGCATTTATCAATCCTATTGCTTCCTAGTCAGCAATTCAAAATCCGATAACGTCAAACAGCGTCTTCGAGTCATGGAACAATCGCAGGATGGATTTTATCTAGCAGAAATGGATTTGCGCTTGCGCGGACCCGGACAAATCTTGGGGACTCAACAGTCAGGATTGCCAGAATTGGCGATCGCCGACTTAACAAAAGATGAAGATTTATTAGAAATTGCCTATCAAGCGGCACAATGGGTACTCAAAAAAGATCCGACTTTAACTTGTTGGTCTGCACTCCAACAAGAGTTATCGAGACGACATAAATTCTTTGACCTCGAATCGACTGTTGTACTTAACTAACTACATGTGGAACAACCGAAATAACGACTTAGAAGAAAGAATTTCAGCATTAGAAAGTCAGCAAGACGCACGTCTTGGCTGTTTGGTTGCGATCGCGGTATTAATTCTAGTTTTGAGTCTTTTATTTCTCAAAGCCATAGCTTATTTACTAACATTTACCTCTCCTATTATTCCCTTCATTTGGGCATGGTATTTTTGCAAGCGTCCTAAACGATTTTCTTTTCTAAAAAATCTACTTAAAACTTATCCGTGGTTTCCCTGGCTGATGGTCTTAATCGTCTTGGGCTTAGAATTACTTTATGTAAAGCTTAGTTGGTCGGAACAAATTTTGAATACCGAGCCATTTGGTAAACTTTATACCAATTCTTTCACTTGGCTAGGATTATTTAATATCTTGGCTGGCAAACTGTTTTTATCGATTACAACTACTAAGTGATTTAATTTATTTAGTAACGTCTTTTTCTTCCTAAGCAAAATTAGAGCGAATGCTTTTGTAATTGCTATTTGTGATTATTAACATTAGCAATTACCTGAACTATTTGACTTCGTTCTTTAGCTCGTTGTATTAGGAATTTGTCTTCTTCAGACTGTTCTAACCAATCAAAAAACCGCTGTACACCATTTCGAGTAGAGCTGTCATCCCGGCAATCGGATATTAATATTAGCTGGCTTTTATGGATACGATCTGCTGCATAAATCCCAAAAGGTGGCAATATAAGTATTATGTCAGGAGAACCCATTAACTTTCTTACTTGCGCCTCAGTCACCTTACCATAACAAGCAATTAAATGGACGGGTCCTATATAATTATCTCCTACTAAAGGAAAGTTTATATAATCATGGATGAAAGGCTGACCAATCATTTCTCTAGCAGCAGCAACCGCCATAGAATCGGGAATGCCATGACATTGAAGAAAAACTGATTTTTCTTTTTCTTTAATTGGAATAAAAACACCAATATTTTCTTTTTCTAAAGCTCCTTCGCGAGATTTAAGACTCTTTACAAGAGTCTGCTCAATGATTTTTTTTCGATTTGAGAAATTTAATTTACTCCAATCTAAAGCTTCTCCGGTACAAAACTTTCCTTTGCGAGCCTCTCTTACACCAAGACGAACCATTTTGGGAATAGCATCTTGCAAAGCCTCTTTGCATCTTTCAATAATTTGTTCGCCATTATTCGCTGTTTGACCTCTAAAAAGGTTTTGTCTGTCTATATATCTTTTAAACCGTTCATCACGCTCATTTTTATTACTTGTTTCAGTTGATGTAATTTCAATCAATCGAACTTTTGCAGGTGCGATGGATAAAGCTGTTTGTAGCTCAGCATGGCAAATCCCGATATCACCATCTGCTTTTGCCCATCCACTATTACCGTTGTAGAGAACGAGTACAATATCCGCTTGTTTTACTTGACTCATACAATGCTCCCAGGAATCTTGGGAGCCTTCGTCGGGAGGAGCATCTTCGTTGATCCATATTTCAAAAAGCTGATTATTAAACAGTTTGATGGCTTCCAATTCTTCTTTTAACTTACACCGAACATCTGAAAGCCTCTTGTTCTGACCCTGGAACTCTATCTTATCTCGACAGCGACTAGAAATCATAACGCGAATCTTCTTAAAGTTAGCCATGATTTATTTTCTGTAGTTTATAAGTTTGGTACGGTTACAGTGATAGAGTTCCCAGAAATTTGGCTAAAATAAAAACTTCAAATATGTAAGCAAAATTTTTCTTTTCATTTTTTTCCTCTCTTGGGTTTTTGCAAAATTGAAAGGCTCCCCTTCTTTCTTCTCAATACTCCTCTCACTTCTTCTTTTAAATAAGACAAGCGATAATTATTTCTCGCCATTCTTTTTGCCTCTGCGACTGTCCAAGGTCTTTGTGGCAACAAATTAGCAATGGATTCTAACTGATTCCAATAACGTCTATCCCCTGTTACTTCAACAATGACTTGAGCGATCGCCTTACAGCAACTCAAAGGAGCTTCTACCACTTGCCGTTCCGTAAACCGCACCACAATCCAACCTCCATGCGAAAAGAACTGATTGCGGCGGCGATCGCCTCTTCGATCCGAGCAATGCGTTGGTTCCTTAGTCAGCAAAACGTATGGCTCATCTATTTCGATATCCAATCCCAGTCCAGAAGCTGGATGCCAAACCAAAAAATCTGCCGAATAATTCCATTTTTTTCCTGTTTCAAATTCAGCCCCCTGCATAACATCCTCGAAATAAATTTGAAGATACTCCCCAAACTGCCGTTCGCTGATTCCCTGCTTTGCTGTGCTTATCCCTATCGGTTGGACGCGATCGCGCAGTAACTCCCGTAAGACTTTCAAACGCTGTTCGAGAGAGTACCGCTCGCTTTCCGGTTCGCCGAGTCGAGATTTTGTCGTTTCTTTCGACTTTTTAGCAGCAACGGCAGAACGTTCTTCTAACCGCTTCCTTTTGTATTCTGCTAGTTGGAGTTGATAGCGCCCTCGTACCCTCGCGTAATCTGCTCTTACCCAAACATAAAGAGCAGCCATCGAACAGCAATAAGCTCCTGTTAATGACAAAATAGCTAGGAAAGGTAAGCCAAAAGCTACTCCCAGCAGGATTCCTGCGACTATCCCCACTAACCACCAAAGCCAAATTTCCCATAGCCGTCTGGTCAGAACAGCTACTTTCTGTTTTGGAAAAGGAGGCTCTTTTGCAGCAAGCATCGACTCGTTGGGTAGTTCTGTCTCCTCATTTTGCTCATTAGGGTCAGTCGGGGATTTCGGGAAGGGATACTGACGGCAAAACTGCTCGATAAATTCTGGATAGAACACTTGCGGGTAATTCTTCGCTTCCATCGCTCCTCAAACTCAACAGTTCATTACTTTTTTCTAGTTTAAGGATGGCGATCGCCATTCCTTTAAAGCAAAAAAACTGAGTCAATTTCTTTTTATGAACAGACAAGAATTCCAAGAAAAACTTACCCAGATCGTTTCCCAATTGCGGGAACTCGATCGGGACTGCAACCGCGATAACACGAATGGGAACGAAAAGGGAGTAAAACTTGCTCTTAGGGAACTAGAAGAAATCTTAACCGAGATGGAAATTACTAACACCCAACTCGCTGCAACTTCCTTCGAGCAACCCTCTGACTCTTAAATTAATTTACGGAGAATTTTATATGAGTTTAGCAGTACAGTCTCTCAAAATCACTTCAATCGAAGCCGCCAGACTTTGGCGCGACCTCCAAAGTACTAATGATGAATCGGAAGTCGATCGAATCCTCCAGTCCCTTTGGCAAGCTCAAACCAATGGAGAATTGCTCGTCGATATTTGTGCCGATCTAGCTGACCAAATTGACGCGGAAATAGCTGCGGTTAAGGCGAGAATGCAGCATCTAATTAAGATTCATCAAGCGGCAATTGAAAAATTAGAACAATGGCGTTCTCGACTTGATTTCACTATCGTTAACCTCAACGAGCAAGGCGCGATCGACAACGAACTGATAGGGCAACAACGGCGCATCACCGTCAAAGAAAACCCTCCCACTTGTGAAGTTTTAGTTGACCCATCACAGCTTCCTGAAGAATACCAACGTTCTCAGGTTAAAGTTTATGCCGACAAAAAAGCGATTACTGAAGCTTGGAAGCGTGGCATTCCCGTAGAAGGCACCCGCATTTATTGTCAACGTCGAGTTGTTTATGGACTCCTAAAAACTAATAGTTTTCAAGAACTTCAAGCGCAAGTCCCAAATCATTCAACTTCTTCGCGCCACCTATAAAAACTAACTTTCTAAGAAAGTTAGTTTTTATAGAAACAAAAAAGTTCTCGAAGTTCGCCATTGAGTAGCAATGGCGAATAAAGACTTTTATGGTCTTAGTCTTGTAATTTGTTGACCTTGTAACACTTTTTCTATCGCTTCAGAAATGGCTTTAAGAGGATTTGAGGGCAAACGAGAAATAGCTCTAACTTGTAATCGATAGGCTTCATCCACATCTATGTTCGTTATTGTTGCTAACTTACGCACTATTTCTTTCGGATCGTGAAGTGTTTTTAATTGCTGAATAATCTCTGCTGCTAATGCTGGATGTTCTCTTAATTCGGTTGCAAAGGTTTGATGCCCTTCTGCACAGTCAAGTCTGTTAATTACCCACTGTTCTGGAGGCTCGTTACCAGGGAGAAATCCCCAATTTACGCGGTGATTGAAATTCTTACAAAGATCGTTTTTTAGCCACTTATCAGCCTCTCCGTTTTGTACGTCACCATCCCAAAGTATAAGTATATGCTGACCAAAGTTCGCTAAAAGATGAAAATTTGACTGTTTTACTAATTGAGATTTAGCTCCCACTGGTATTATGCGTGTTCGCTTGCGAGCTTCTCCCGAAAGAGAGTTTTCTATTAAAAGCGCTGCAAAGTGATCTTCACAATAAATATGTAATTCAGGCTCTAGCTGCCCAGACATAAAACCAATCGCAAGCCTAGTTGTTGGAGATTTAGTAATAATGTGTTCGGTCTTGGCTTTCTGAATAAGAATCCGTGCTTCTCGCGGTAAACTATCTATGAAATAGGATGAATGTGTTGATACTATAATTTGAAACTTTTTTTCCCAACAAATTTCTGTCAAATGTTTAGCTAAACGAATTAGTGCTTCAGGATGAAGACCAATTTCAATTTCTTCAATAACAATCAGTGAGCCTTTAGGAGATTGTTGAAGCAGATAGAGTAAGTCTATTAGTATATCTTCTCCTGCTCCCATATTAAAGCTTGAGGAAGATGTATTGCTATCTTCATAAGCTCGAACAGAATAACGAGATGATAACATAATTTCAGCACTGGAATAGTTACGACCCATTATGTCACTTAAACGCCGACAAAAATCATCATCTAAGGAATTAGTTTTATTTTTCTTTGAGCTATTTCCAAAATGTGAGCGCAGAGTAATATTTTCTATAGCCGGAATACATCGACTTAACCCAAAATAATGAACGGGTCGTTGAGGTCTTCGCTCATAACGCATCCATTTAGTTGATTGTTTTTGAATTTCCAAATATTTTTGCTTTTCTATTCCTTTATATATCCACTTGATTTTGACACCAGTGATATCAGGATCGTTAGGACCTTTAAAGAAAAAATCACTAAAAGTATAGTAAGAAAAGTTTTCTCCTTTTTTTTGACTGCGACGAGCATTAAAAGGAAGATGATTTGGCGGTGCATGAAATCCTAAAGATGCTAAAGCCAATATAGTTGTTTTCCCACATCCGTTCCTTCCGCAAACAACAGTAATTGGATAGTTAAATTCAATTTCAAGCTTCTGAATTCCTCGTAATCCAGGATTTCCTTCTACTGAAAGAGATTGAAGTATAGGGTACTCAAAATTTTGGCTGTTTTGCCACCATTGACCTAATTGACGTTCTGTATCATTTAATCTCGAACCTGGCATAATTAGTTTTTTTAGATTAGTTAATTGACAAATCTCAAGAACTACAGGTAGGGTTCCCATAAATCTGTGCCTAAGCAACAGTCCAATGAAAATAATCGCTATTTCTCTACTGGGGCTATATCATCGGAGCCGAGAAGCCATATCTTCTTTCTACCGATCCGAGCGCACAAACATAGCCTTCAGTATTCGGACGACAAGCGCGTGTCAAATGACAATTTTATTCTGTCTGGTTAGAAGAAGGCGAAGCGGAGCGAGCTAAAGCTAATTTTTGACGAAAACTTTGAGTTTGAATCTCAATAATTGTCGCGTCCGCTTCTCCTCAGTTTCATCGCCAATTTCGCCGATAAAACTAATGCGATCCGGTTTCAGTGACAGCATTATTTCGATAATTGGGCGTAAAAAGACGTTTAACAACGTTAATGGAAGGTGACAGCCTGTTTAACGATGGAATGGTGGTTGTTACCTTCACGACCAAATTCACTTTGCAATTTTAGGAGAAAATTTAGCACTAAGTGCCGTAACGATCGGCGCAATTATTTTAATGCGATCGCACGCTGTTTACGGTTTAAGTCGTTTGAGCAACAGGATCGTTCAATCTCAAATTTTCCTCCCAGAACAAACAATCCTGTGGGAGGTAGGACTACGAGGTTCAATTTCTATTGCTCTAACGTTGAGCATTCTCGCAAATTTGCCTGGAAAGGAGTCAATTATTGTTACCGTTTTTTATTTGGTAAATCTACAAATTAATCCAGAAATTCGGATCTTCAACCTGTTCCTCGGTAATATCATCCACCCCTGGTTCATAGTTTTTTCTTTTCTGACTAATAGGTTGAAGATTTACTTCTTCAGGTTCTTGAATTTCGCTATTTTCTTCCAAGAAGTCAGGCAGTTGATTGATATTTGAATTTTTTAATTCTTCTGAGTTAAACATTGTAATTTATCTGTCAATAATTTGAGTTTTAAATAATTTTAGCGTATTAATTTTGATTGGAGAAGAAAATTTTTATAAATTTTTACTATTTTTAAGATCGGATTATCGCTTTAAATAATTCTATTCAATTATCCACTTGGGGGGATTTTTTACCAATTAGTACCAACAAAATACTCAACTAGGGGAGGTAGTTTTAACTCGATGCAGTTATCTTAATTTAGCATCAGTTAACAATTAAAAAACTCATGCTACCTGCAAAAAATCAAGCTAAGCCTAAATACATTACTCCAGATAGCAAATTGGGAAAATTTGCCCTTCAGTATATGTATAAAATCTGCGAAACTGCACTAGATTACTGTCAAGAACAAGGATTGACAGAGTTTGAGGACTTTGCTACTGCTGTAACAACAATTAGCGAAGAACAAAATCCAGATCTCAAAATTAATACGGCTATCAGTGAAACTGGAATTGCGATGAAATTAGCTAAAAAGCCAGAAATCGGTTACACGACAGGAACTTATCTAATGAAACATCTTGGTTTTGAAGGAGAAGAACAAAAAAAATTTACTCGAAGAAATGTAGAAGCTCTTCTCTCTCCACAGACAGAATTAGAGACTAATGATAGCTTACTTAAACTATTAAAAAATCAACTTCAAGATGAAAATCAAAACCCAAATCGCTCTGCCAGTAATAACCTTAATGATTTAGACGATCTACTAGATTCTGAAGAGACTTCTAAATCTTGCCCATCAAAACTTAGTCAAAAAAACCAAAAACCTCAATCTCAACCAATTAAATCTCCAGAACAACCTCTGAAAAAAAAATCATTAGATATCGACAACATTCTTGACCGAGCAGCAGAAATCAGCATGGCAACAACGGCACAAACTAATGAAGTCGATGGTTTAGCTTTAGGGGGATTAGCCTCAACCACTACTATCTTAGCCGCAGTTGTTGGTAAGAAAGCTGCCGAAAAAATTGTCAATGCCGCTCAGAAATTAAAGCGTCAAGGACAAGTCGCTAAAATTGCTGCCCGACTTAAAGCGGCTCAAGAAAGAACCGATGAATTGATTGAAAAAGAAGAACTATTGGCAGAGTTTATCGAGGAAACTTCAGAACAAAATCAATCCGAACAAGAAGATAAAAAAGAATCTTTGGTGGTCGAAACAAAGGAAGAATCTGAAGAAAGTACGCCTGGAGAAATACTCGCCCAAGCGGTATCAGACATCGAGCAACGCATTACTCAAAGCAAATTAAATGAGCAAAAGTCTGTTTCTTTTACTATCGATAAAAATGCTGATTTTGACGAACAACTCAAACAAATTAATGCAGCATTAGATCGTATCGAACAACGGCTAGATGAGCTTGAAAAACGGATTACCGCCCTAGAACAACTCATGGGAAACCCAACTCAATCTCAATCGCAACCATCCCCATCCTTGGCAAATCTTGAAAACAGTGATCGACAAACTCAAACTGTTTCAATTCCCCAACAAAAAGAAACTGGTAATTTTTGGATAGAGCACAACGGCAAATTTTACGATGCTGCCTATCCGTTACCCGATCGCGAAACGGTTCTTCAGGAGATATTATGCTAAACTATTAGGTAAATGCCAGTGTAATAA
>CAYTUO010000111.1:0-11786 GCA_964441015.1 uncultured Pleurocapsa sp. | reverse complement strand
ACTTTAGTTGCCTCTGGCGCTCGTAATATCTTAGTACCTAATTTGCCAGATTTGGGTAAAACGCCTCTAGGTCGAAGTCTCGGCGCTAACACAGCTTTGGCGCTTGATAGTTTAACTAGGCAGCATAACCAAAATTTAAATACGCTTTTGCAAAATTTTAGCCGAACTTATCCTAAAAGAAAGTTTATTTCCTTTAATGTCGATGCCTTGTTTAAACAGCTTATAGCTAACGCACAAGTTAACGATGATGACGAGGATGAAAATCCATTTCGCTTCGCTAACGTGACTTCTGGCTGTACGAACACCAATCTCTACGATCCAACTATTCCGTTAGATCCTAGTAAATTAACCATTTGCGATCGCCCAGAAACCTATTTATTTTGGGATAGCGCACATCCAACCACTACTGCACACAAAATCATTGCAGATTCTGCCTTTGGGGTTCTTAAATCAAAATTTAATTTTGGGGATGACGATGATGACGACGATCGTGATGACCTTGAACTTTCTTCTACTGCCTCCATTGCTACTCTTCCTCCATCAATTACCGACATTCCTGTCACCTTTGTTCCTCCAGTAATTTCTGCTTCTCCCACCACAGTTCCCGAACCGACCTCCATATTGGGGTTAATCGCCTTCGGAACTTTTGGAGTAGGTTTACGGATACGAAACTTTTTGCAGAAGTAGGGAAAAGGTTATATATGCTATTTAATCAAATTCAACGCATTAATGAATCACCGGAGTAAGAAAATTTTTTTCCTTTCCCCTTTCCCCTTTCCCCTTTCCCCCTTTTGCTGGTTATGAATGAGTGCCTTAACTTAGCGGCATTCGGTTATAGAGGAGGGAAGTGCGGTGCTTACAGAAGATAAGCTTGGCTCTCAACCAAAATGCGATCGCTTTTTTGGTTGCTATCTCTGTTAAAGTCCTTTATGAGGAAATTTTACGGAGCAGGAGTGAATGATGGCTCGGCAAAACCAAAAAGATATTTCTCTCAAGAACAAGAAACTACTCAAGGGAAAAATCAATGGGAACAATAAAGAACGAAACTGGTTGAGAGCGAGCAATGGGAATAGGTTTGGCTATCTTAGCGTAACAGCAATTATCTTAAGCGTGTTCCTTACGATTTCGCTCTCAGCATGGTTAGCTGTAGGGCAGTCGGTGGCATCTAATCCTCTAGCAAGAGAAGCAAAGGAGGGATCAATATTAGTTCAACAGGAATCTCCAACAGAAGAAGCACGACCAGAAGTATCTCCAAAAGAAGAAGCGCAACCAGAAGAATCTTCTCAAGAAGAAGCACGACCAGAAAAGGAATTGCCGTTAGAAGAGGCGAAGAAATCTCTAGAAGAGGAAATCAATGAGAGATATGAAGAATGGGAGTCTCAAAGAACAGGTAGCGAAATCTCTCACAGCATTTCTGCGATCGTGACAATTGTTATGACAGTTTTTATTGCACTGTTAGGAACTGGACTACTTGTGCTTCCTCACAGAAGGTTAATTATTATAATTCTTGCAATTATCTCAGTTCTCATCCAATTGAATGTTAATGTATTTCTGTTAGAAAAAAGCCTTGGAGGATACAAAATTTTGGAAGAACAGGGCTTGATTTTGAAAAATAAGTTGAAGTCTGCAAGTACGGATGAAGAGTTAACAGAGATTCGAGAACAGTTTCAAGAATTAGTCTTGGAATCAATAGATATCAATAGGTTTTGACCTGGTTGGAAAGTTTTTGCCCCATATCTTCTATTATTACTATCGGTTCTGTTGCCATTTCGTCGAGTCCGACGGAGGTTAAGAGTTCTTCCCAGTGTGCGGCCAGATTGGGGTCTTTCGGTTGGGCTAGTCTTAATTGAGCGAGAGTAGAGAGCGTATCGTACCAAAGACCAGCTTCAGCTAACTTAAAAACCGACTTCAGCGAAACGGTTGATTCGGGCTGTGCTATGCTCGCATTGGGTTCAAGGCGGTGAATCCATCCCGTTACTTGGGGGTGATCTGGCTCTAACCGTTGCCCACAAATCAGAACCAAAGACCATTTATAATTCTTGCCAACCTCTAAAGGGGGAGCTTGTTTGGGAAGTTGAATGCTGATCGCGCCCGCTTGTTTGGGCAGTTTGATCGTGGTCTGGTAATGGTGATTTTCATGTTCGTCTTGAATGCTGAAAAAGGCTTCTTTGGCAGTAGTTTTGCCAAGATAAACAAAAACGGTCGGACGCTCTGCCACTGTCAACCCCAAGTTAGTATCGGGTAACAGGGGCGCGATCGCAACTTTTGTAGGATTCTTGGGTGATACACACTCCCCATCGTCCCTAGATCCTCCCCCAATCGTGCGCTTGGGAGCTTCCCTTGCTGGCGGAGTGAAGGTGACTGCTCCAGACGGCAGATTTTCAAATAGAATAGCTTCCGATATGAGGAGGGCAAAAAGACACAAAGCTGTTTTTTTGAGCATAATTGTAACCCTAGCCTAGAGAAATTGTGATCGCGGACTCCTATAAACAGGAATTATTCCCTCAATTAACACTTTATAACCAATTTCCCACCAACACAAATGCAGCCCAGTGAACCGGATGGTTGAATTCTCCTCCTTGTTTCAACAAGACTAGTTGAGCTTGGCGCAGCGCTTCGGATTTAGTTATCCCTGGCTGTTTCAACTGTTTGTAGAACTCAACCATGAGCGCTGCGGTGGAGCGATCGCGCACTGCCCACAAGGTTGCTAGAGTACTGCGAGCGCCCGAACGAACGGCGATTCCTGCCAACCCCAAAACCGCGCGATTATCTCCGCTAGCTGTCTGGCAAGCACTGAGAACTAATAGTTCAATCGGATTGTTTTTGTCAATTGAGCGCGATCGCATTAGGCGATCTAACTCCTTGACATTAATGCGTTCGTCCCAAGTCAGCACGAAAGTCTCTTCGGCATTGCTACTAAACTGACCGTGGGTAGCCAGATGCAGGATTGGTAAAGAGGTGGACGCGATCGCCTTTTCTAGGTTGTTATAAGTAAACTCCCGATTCAGCAGTACCTCAGTGTCAATCTTCGCTGAAATTTGCGTTAATTCCGAGTCTACCCCCGGTAAAGCCGGAAAACCTTGGCGAGATTCGCTCAATCCCGCCGTAATTGCTTGGAGGGGCAAAGATTTAAGTGGACGCGGTTTGAGAAGCTGCAATCCCTGAGAAAGTGCGATGCTATATTTTTCGATGAGGTATTGCTCGCCATCATAAAACGCAGCCATCGGTAAATTTCTCAAATAACCATCTAAGACAAATACTAGGGTTTTGATGCCCAAACGGTCTAAATCGGCTTCGACAGGGCGAATCATCCATTCATAAGCCTGTTGGTAGAGTCGCAAGCGTTCTTGCTTGGAAAAAGCGGGATTGAGGGATTCTCTCATCTGTCGCAGGTTCTTTTCTATCTCCGCCTGGGGAAGATGAGTCGCGTAGTGGCGCAGAGGTTGTCCTGGTAGCGAGACAATAACCTCCAAACGATCTGGTAAGATAATCGGATAGATTGCCGCCGCTTGTGGGTCGATCTGGTCGATTTGGACTGGCTGCACGTCCAAACAGGCTTCTCGGAAAAAGTTTTCGAGTTCGGCAAGCTGGAGCGCTTCTATGACTTCACGGGCTACTTTCAGGTTTTTTTGGCTGACTTTGGCTGAATTTCCTGCGGTCGGTTCTAGCAGTAGCGCTACGAACTGTCGATAGACGGGTTCGACTGTCTCGGTAAAAGAAAAGCGAACGTCCCGATTGAGAGCAACTAAATCGCTTTTGAGAGACTCGATCGCGTTAAAAGCAGATTGGTAAGCCGCGATCGCGCCCTCCCTATCTCCCTGTTGTTTGAGCAGCCTTCCCATTTGCCAAGCGGCGCGAGCCGAGAGATCGGGGGCGCTAATTTGCTGGGCAATTTGCTGGGCAGTTTCGGTGAGGGTTAAAGCTTCGGAGTATTGCTGCGCCTGTTCGTACAGCTTGCCTAACTGAGTCAGCCCTCTCGCTTGGGCTTGGCGATCACCCAACGACTTTGCTTGAGCGATCGCCCTAGCCAAAACCGAGGCGGCGGTTTGATGGAGATGAGAAGACGGCTTCTGAGGCGAGAGTTGTGCTAGTTTCCCCAGGCTTTCGGCGAAATTAACGGCAGCATAGATAGACGTTCGACTGGGCGGTAAATCGATTAATTTTGCTTCGATGGGAGCGAGCAAGGCGATCGCGCGATCATTCTGTTTCAGTTCTGTATAGAGGCTGAATTGGTTGAGTAGAGCTTCTAGCTCGACGTGGGAACCAGGGACAACTGTTGCCGCCTGTTGATAGTATGCCAGAGCCGGTTCGGGTTCTTTTAAGTCTCTAGCCAGATTTCCCAAAGCAAACAGAACTTCGCCCATCTCGGCGGGAGCATTTAAACGTCTGGCGATCGCCAAGCTTTCTTCTAAAATTTTCTTAGACTCTTGTAGGTTTCCTGTCACCTGATAGACGACTGCCAAACTTTTCAATCCTTTCACTTTGAGCGAGGAATCCGGTTGCGATCGCAGACTCTCTCCCACGGTTGTTAAAAGGGTTTGCGCCCTCCGATACAAGCCTAAACTTTGTAGCGCTTGGGCTTGATTGATCTGGCTTCCCAAAACGCCGATTTCATCTCCTGCTGCTCGATAAGCTACTTCGGCTCGCTGCCAACTCTCCAACGCTGCTTGAGCATCTCCCCTACGACTCTGAAGATATCCCCGCACGTTGAGCGCTTGGGCAATAACAGCGACTGAGCTTTTCTGTTCTGGTTGTTGCAGGAGCGCGAGACTTTGCTCAATCGCCTGCTCTGCCCGATCCCATTGACCCAATGCTTGATAAGCTAGAGACAAATAGCTCAAAGTCCAAGCCTGACCGACATCATCCCCCTGCCGCTCGTATTGGGCAACTGTCGCTTGCCAAACCGCGATCGCCTCAGAAAACCTCCCCGATCCATAAAGCGTTTTCCCTTGCTCTAGCGAGGTAGCCGGACTGGAGACTGGAGATGGTTGCGTGCTGACTGAGGATTGAGCGACTGTTCCAACGACTGGATGGGCGAAAAACAGAGTCAGCAATCCTAACCAGACGCTAGAAGGAACCGCACTTAGAAATTTCTGGATTATTGCCATACTATTGTTTAATTTCTGCACTGAGTTTGCTTAGACTCGAAGGAATGGGGGGTCGGGTTGGGAGCCTGAGCAACTAGCTCTACTGTACCATCGGCACGGATTACCCATCCTTGCGCCTGGATGATCGGAGACTGGGAGGAGGAATCTGTTGATGACTGGGAGAAGCTGGCTGACTCCAGGCTGACTCCAGGCGACCATTCTGGCTGAGTTTGAGTTGGAGAACGCCAATCTAACCAATAGGTCTCGCCTCTGAGGTTCTGACTGGGGTCTTCTGGCAATCCTCCCCTTCCGGTGACGACGAAGACATTTTCTTTACCCGCCGGACAGCCAGCAACGATTTGTTCGGAGCGATCGCGAACGGTTTCTGGCAATTTGACGACTCCTGCGGTCTTCTCAGCATTCGGGTTGGTAATTTCGACAACACCATCAACGCCAAATTGAGAACTGGCAGTGATTTCGCTATCGGGAGAAAGAAAAAGACCTTGCGTGCTAATTTGAATATTGCCGCCCGGCCCCAAAACTGCATCAGCCCGAATAGCGCTGTTTTCTATTGCTAAAAATAAATCGGTATCGATGGGAATGTTGCCGCCGCCTCCGGTGCTATCTTGCACGCTGGTACTAATCAAACTCCCATTTCTTAAAAGAATAAAATTGCTAACGAGACTGAGATCGCCACCGCCTGTTTGCCTGGAGGTAGCAACAATCTCTCCTCCATTAGTTTCTATTCGGTCAGCTACAATCGCAATATTTCCTGCTTGACCCAATCCTTCGCTATTAGTCGAGATGCGAGCGTTGCTTGAAAGTTCCAGCGAGTCAGCGAACATCTCGATATTACCTCCATTGCCGCTACCGAGCGTTTCAGCAGAGATTTGGCTGCCATTGCGGGCGATGAGCGAGTCTTGTACCTGAAGGATAATATTGCCCCCGCCACCAAATACAGTAGAAGCAGTAATATTGCTTGGATTGTTGGAGATAGCACTGTCGAGGACGATCACCTTAGCCTTAATCTCGATGTTTCCTGCCCTTCCTTGTCCTGGGGGAATGTTGGGGTTGGTAGAGAAGTTGCCGACATTAATTGTGGCTCCATCTTGGATAATTAAGCGATCGCTATTGAGTTTTATATCGCCTCCCTCTCCAGTCCCGAATACGGCATTGGCAAATAAGCCGCTCGCCCCTCTTGGCGACGCGCCAATCAGTTCTACAGACTCGGAAGCATTTATCGTTAACTCTCCGGCGTTGCCCGAACCAGCCGTACTCACAGAAATCTGTGCCCCATCAACAACTCGCAAGCGATCAGTATTGACGGTCAGATCGCCTCCCTGACCTGTAGCTTCAAAATCGACTGGTGCAAACAAGCCACTAGGACGAAATGGCGATTCGCCAATGACTTCTATATCCATCGCCGTAATGCTTAAAGCGCCAGCGTCCCCAGCACCAAGAGTGCCAACGGATATCTGAGCGCCATCAGCAATACGCAAGCGATCGCTTTCAATTGTTAAATCACCACCACTGCCTGTTGCTTGTGCTTGAACTGATGCTGACAAGCTACTCGGACTAAAAAATGGCTCGAATGGAGAATTCCCAATCAGTTCTATCTCCGTTGCCTTGACGGTTAAATTTCCCGCGTCTCCAGAACCAAGGGTGTTTGTGCTTACCTGCGCCCCATCAGTCACCAGCAAGCGATCGCTTTCAATCGTTAAATTCCCTCCATCGCCCGTCGCTCCCTCTGCAACGACAGACACTAATCCGCTCGGACTCAAGGGCGAACCGCCAATCAGCTCTACTTCCTTCGCCCTTACGATTAACTCGTCGGCTTTGCCAGCACCAAAAGTATTTGCGCCTATCTGCGCTCCGTCGGCAACCAACAGGCGATCGCTTTCAATGGTTAATTTGCCCCCACTACCTGTCGCTCCTGGTGCAACATCTGCAAACAAGCCGCTATAAAAGCGAAGATTGGCTGAGGTGCCGATGACTTCAACTGATTCGGAGGCTCTTACCGTCAGATTGCTCCCAGCAGCGTTGCCAAGAGTATTGGCTAACATGGCTGAACCATCAGTAAGGGTCACGCGCCGACCTTGTACCTGAATATTTCCGCCCCCGTCGCCACTGGTATCCACCGATGCTGCTTGAGTAAGATGAATATCTTTGAAGTTCCCAACATTCTCATAACTCAACTGCCAGCCTGGATTAGTGGGAATCAGCGAAACTGTTCCTTCTCCACTTACGCTCCCTAGCTCGATTCGTCCCCCTGGTGCAGTGAGATTGCCTCCCTCTAGAGAAACGCTGCCACCTACAAGCGCTAGGGTTTGCCCCTCCTCTACCTGGAGTCCTGCGGGTCGATTTTCTCTGAGAATGGCAAAAGTGAGCGGATCGATAAGTAGATTATTTCCCGTCCCTCTCACGACAATTTCCCTTGGATTTGTCCCGTATTGCAAGCCAACCGGAACGTTAATCTTTAGTAGAGGCGGAGCTTGAGGATTTGTAGCACTAAACTCGCTGCCATCAGCAAACTTGATACTATTGGCTGTAGAAGCAACAAAGGAGCCACCAATATTTAAGGAAGCATTGGGTCCAAAAATAATGCCGTTGGGATTGAGCAAAAACAAATTGGCAGCACCGTGAGCGCGGATCGTGCCATCGATACGGGAGAGCGATCCCCCCGTGACGCGGGTGATTATATTTTCAATCGTTAGGGCATTATTGAAAAAGGCTGTCCCTCCCGTTGGGACAGAAAATGTCTCGAAGCTATGGAAGAGGTTGCTGTCTGCGGTAGTTCCTCCCGTAATCTCAATAACGTCGCCGTTGGGAGTGACAATGGAGTTACTGGGCAGGGTACTATCTGGAATGATTTGAGCAGAGACGGGCGATCGCGCCCCTAAAAACAAGGAAAAAGCGGTTGGCAAAGCTATAAACTGGTTGATTTTGCCTGTCCAGGCGTTCATTTCCAGAAAATCGGCTATATTTGGCATCTAGCTTTTTTCACTTAGGAAGTTTTGGTTCTTAACCGAACAGTATTGGCCAACAATAGTATCATCCATCCTCTGAGGTTACTTCGACTGTTTCTATTGTTTCTATTAATCTTTGTAGCCAAGGTTCTTCCTTCCCCAAATAAATACTGCTTAATTTTTTGTTTTCATCTCGCCTTCTGAAATAAATATAAGGGCCATATTCTTTTTGTTCTCCTGTAGGCTGTTTTTTGAGAATAAATCGTTTTTCTATATAGCCAGTTTTTTTAGAAATTTTTCTGCGAAGGTTATTTTCAATTGCTTTTTCCAGTAATTCAAGGTCGAAGGGCTTGATCAAAAAATCAAAAGCTCCTTCATTCATAGCCTTTCTAATTTTGTCCATATCTCCATAAGCAGAAATGATTATGGTATCAATTTTAATATTCATATAACTCAAGATTGTGAGTAATTCCAAGCCGTCAATTTGTGGCATTTTAATATCAACAATCATTAAGTCAATTTGACTGTTATTCACAATCTCTTTTAAGGCTTCTTTCCCATTTTCCGCAAAAATAAATTGATACTTTCGCTCTTTGATCTGGTGTCTAAAGTATTGTTTGAGCATTTTTTGAAAAGACTGCTCATCCTCAACAACTAAAATTTGAGTTGACATATCTTAACTTATGACAGTTTTTTACTCTTTAGGCTTGCTACTCAGATATTTCCCAAAAAATCTATGAGAATTAGTATTCTATGAAGGGCAACGGTTCAGAGGATGCCTGCTGCCTAGCCCCAATCCGTAACATAGTAGCTCAAACGAATGCTTTTGTGATCGCCTTTTCAGACTTCATTCCCAATCGTTAAGTAGGTCGCCGTCATTATCTAGACGTTTCCGTATCAAAATTGTGTCACTAGACCGTACCTTAGCGTAACCCATTGCGATCACGACTCGCTCGTTGGGAAAATTAGTGATCGCGCATTTAATTTGTTTATGCGTCTTTCTACAAGTTCTACTCAAAAAAAATTTTTAAGTTTTTATGATGAATTTTTAATTCCCAAGTTAACGTCAAACTTCTTGATTAGTTTTGTGAGAAATTCTAACAAATGTAAACGAACAGCGATCACTCTTACGTATTTTCCAAAATTTTACTTTTTAATACTACGCTATTTGAGCAAAAAAATCTCCTAAATTTAAATTTGCACGATTAAATAGCCTATATTTAGCAGCAATTAAAACAAATTTCTGCTGCCAAAATTCAGACAATTAATGATCGCACCCATTCAATCTGTAAACTACTAGTCGGAGGCTCGGTTTTTTCTCTTTGTTGCGATCGCGATCACAGCAAGAGATCTAACCGGAAATTTTAGATGAACACCAACAAAAAAAAATCTCAATTTCTAAACTCCCGAATGATTCAGTGTCGTAAATTGCCGCTTTTTCTAGTCCTATCGTCAGCAGCAGTCCTTGAGGGTAACGCCTCCACTCAAGCGGCGCAAATCAGCTTTACCTTTGCCGAGGGAACTCCAATAGAAGTGATGTCGGTATTTTGGGAAGCCAGCAATGCTTGGACAGTCCAGCGCATCGACGGGAACATCCTCAACGCGGTAACTGATGATGTCACTCTCAACATTTTCGTCGAGTATGGAACATTACCCCAAGGTGCCTTAGCAGGATCGCGTCCGGGGATGGCTAGGGTCAGCTACAGCGACTTTTTGGCGAAATTAAGTCAGGATCGAAGTTCTCTAGATGACTCCAGTGCGTTAGCTCATCTCAAGCAACAGACTACTTTTGACTACCTCAGAGAATCTTACAATCCCGATACCAATTCTTGGGGTGGAGAAACCAAAGTTGACCGAGGGGATACAGTTTGGTTAAGTCGCGCCAATGCCAAAGCTTTAAATTTGATTGAGCCAAATGAAAAAGACTTTGATGCTAGCATCCGCGTCAGTAACTCCGTTCCCTGGCATTTCAATCCCAATCAAGGAACTCCTAGCGATAAATACGATCTCTTGACTTCAGCAACTCACGAACTCGGTCATGCTCTAGGCTTTGTCAGCGGTCTAGATGCCTTCAATTTACTAGCCTCAGAAGGCAAGCTAACCGAGCAGGATTTAGACTACGTTAGCCCGATGGATTTCCTGCGTTATTCAGAGGAAAGTAAAGCGTTGGGAGTTCCCGACTGGACAAGAGGCGCGACGTACTTTTCCCTAAATGGCGGCGCTAATAACCTCGGCGACTTTTCTACTGGAGTTGCTAACGACGGCTTTCAGATGAGTCACTGGCAAAATGGCGATTCGCGGGGAATCATGACACCTCTACTCAAAAAGGGAGAAAGGATAGGAGTATCCGACCTTGACTTACGACTCTTGGACGCAATTGGCTGGGATCGGGTTCCTCAATTGCAGACAGACGCGAGAACGGCGATGCAGTCTATTAATTGGAGTACCAGCAACCCCGATTTGAGTCCGCTAGAAAAAGTGTTAACAGATTATCTGAATTCCGAGTTGGCAAGGCTAGAAACGGAGCGAAATGCCGTCAAAGATTTCGCTCCGGCATTATGGTCGGAGCTAAAAGCCGGAGCTGATCGAGAGTACCAAAAGCGCCTACAGGGAATCCAAGAAACATTAAGCCAAGTCAGACTCGCACAAGGAGATCCCAACAAGCGACTTGAGGAAGCGCTCAAAGGAGTCTCTGACCTACAAAAAGCTCTAGCCGATCTAAGAGAGGTTTATATCTACAAATTGAAAGAACCAGTGGGGCGACAAGTAGACGGATGGTTGAAGGAGGTATTAGACGAAATAGAAGAAGAGGAGGGAGAAAACGAAGCGCTCGACGAACTAGATGACGAACTCGAAAAGATCACTTGGTTACAACTCACAATACTGGCGGAGAAAATAAGGGCTGCCAGCGGCAGCCAACAAGCAGCATGGAAAAATCAGATTGCGGAGGCGTTAAGGCTGCTTTATCAAAGAAGGTTTAACGGTCAAAATCCTTCAGAGACCGAATTAAATGCAGCCCTGGCAAAACTGCTCGGTATTGCTGCCCCGGATGACCCCATTGGCTGGGCTGCCTGGGGAAGCGGATGGTACTGGTGGCAAATGGGAGATTCGGGGGCGAGCTTTGAGGATCAAGGCGAAATAACCTTCTATAACAGCAAAAGCGCGCGATCGGTGCCAGAAAGTCCTTTGACTAATGGTTTATTAATGTGCTTGTTTGGGTTGGGGTTGAGTCGCGTTGCCAAACGCTTTTCAAGGAAATAAAAGGGAGCATCCCATCACATTTGCTACAAGGGGACTGCGACCTTGGCACAGCCAGGTCGTAGGGGAATTGTAGCCAGGAACTTTGTGTTAAGGAGAATTTTGGCTCTGAATATATTGCTTAATTGTTTCTAAAGACGCACCGCCAGTCGAAGAAACAAAATAACCAATCTTCCAGAAAACAGGCTTTTGATAAAACTGGGTACAACGGTCAGGAAATTCTTGGCGAATTAGCCTGCTACTCACCGTTTTCAAGTTATTGGCAAAAGAACTGATAAGCACTTTTGGATTAATCTCAACGAGCAAATGGCAGTGGTCTTGTTCGCCGTTAAATTCCAACAACTCACAATCCCACTTAATACAAGTGTCGGTAATTGTTTTTGAAGACTTAAACATCAAAGGAATGAAAGCTAGATGGTTCTATAGTTTGTAAAAGTATAGTCAAATATATACAGACTGAATTCCATTTCAGAAA
>CAYTUO010000110.1:4132-11787 GCA_964441015.1 uncultured Pleurocapsa sp. | reverse complement strand
TATTGGCTATAGCTCAATACCTGCCAAGCATCAGCTATCCAAGCCATCAGTTCAGCCTTCATCGATAAAATCTTAAACGCTGTATCTCAATAGTAACTTTACTATTCTAGTTCAAGAATTTTGCAGGGACAGGAAGTGAAAATTATACTGCATCATTTATCTTCAATTGAGAAACGATATTATCTTTTTCTCCCGCTACCCAACTGGCAAAATGTCTAGCTAAAGGTGGAGCAAAAACTAAAGTACTGGTAAACCCAGAGAAAAGATAAATGCCAGTAAAGCGATCGATTTCACCAATCAAAGGACGAGAATTTTTGGCAAAAGCTACTAGACAACGATGCCAAGTGCCTGGTAAATTTTGAAGTAGAGGTAGTATATTGGCTATCTCTGTGCGAATTTTTGACTCACTGGTAACTGGGTCAATTTGGATCTCAGAATTTGTGTAGATTTCGCTGATTTGACCGATACAAAGACTTCTATCCAAAAATTGAATCGCACCTGCTTCGAGAACGCTGGCTACTAAATTTTGGCTGGGTTCTTCCCACTGAACTTCCATGTCCGCGTGAGTTGCTTTTGCCTCTAGCAATAAGCGCTTCTGAGTGGCTGGCATAACTAAAGTTCTCAAGCAAATTTCTACAGGCGGTGTCTTAATGAGTTGTGCATGAGTAAAGTAGAGTCTGATGCTAATTCCCGCTTCTTTTAATAATGCCCGACTCAATCCGCCAGCACAGACAACTGTATTAGCAGCATTGTAATTATTTTGAGAAGTTATTACTCCTTCAATCCGATTTCCTCGACGCAACAAGTTGACAACTGGCTCAATTTTAATTTCCCCACCGAGACGGCAAAAAGCTTGTTGATAGGCTTGATTGGTTTTTTGGGGATGAATGTGAGCATGAGGAAATTTTAGAACACCTGAGATGGCATTGGGATTTAAGAGAGGTTCTAATTCACAAGCTTCTACAATGCTTAAAAGTTGAGGAGAAATGGCAAATTGAGAATAGTTAGCGGCTACTGTTTTGGGATCGTCTTCTGCATCGATAGTTAAAATCAGATCGATGTCGCGAAACTCGGTATTTGCTCCTAATTCTTCAGATAAAGAACGATGAATTTCGATGCCTTCTTGACAGAGTTGACGAGTTAATTCTGTTGTTCCAGACCAGTAAGCGAGTCCGCCATAACTATAGTAAGTTGCATTATCGGGTCGAGCATCTTTTTCTAATAGCAAAATGCGGAATCCTTTTTTTGCCAGTTCGTAACTAAGAGCCGATCCCGTAATTCCTCCACCAATAATAATCCAGTCGTAATTAGTCATTAGTCATTGGTGATTGGTGATTGGTGATTAGGTGTTAGTCTACTGGTCAATGCTTAGAGCGATACCAACGAATAAATAGTTTCTCTAGTTCAACCCAAATAAACATTAAGGTACTAAAGCCCAAACAGACGAGCAACTGATCCATAGTGAGAATTTCAGTGCCAAAGAATTTGCGTAAGGGTTCGACGTAAACTAGCATCAATTGTAGGATGGTTGTTACTACGACTGCACCGAGTAGATAGGGATTAGAGAAAGGATTCATTTCTATGGTCAGTAGAGTATTGGAACGCACTGCGATCGCGTGTCCCATTTGTGCCAGACAAAGGGTTGTAAATACCATTGTTTTCCAACTATTGGGATGGTTCGATGCTTGGGCGTGGGTATACGACCAGACCATCAAACTAATGCTAATGATAGAAAAAATAATGCCGATGCGAATGATATAAGACCCTAGTCCTCTAGCAAAAATGCTTTCTTTGGGACTGAAGGGCGGACGGCGCATGATATTAGGATCTGCGGGTTCTACTGCTAAAGCAAGGGCAGGTAATCCATCGGTTACCAGGTTCATCCAAAGAATTTGTAGAGGTGTGAGCGGAACGCCGGAAAGTCCAAGAATCGGTGCAGCAGCGATGGTGATGACTTCGCCGATATTACTGCCGAGAATGTACCTGACAAAGTGACGGATATTGTTGTAGACGACTCTACCTTCTTCAGTTGCCGCAACAATGGTAGCAAAGTTATCGTCTAGAAGAATCATATCGCTGGCTTCTTTACTGACATCGGTTCCAGCGATCCCCATAGCAATACCAATGTCTGCTTGCTTGAGTGCGGGAGCATCGTTAACTCCATCTCCCGTCATCGCTGCAAATTTGCCCTGTTTCTGAAGCGCTTGCACGATCCGCAGCTTGTGTTCGGGAGCGACGCGAGCATAAATGCTAACGCGATCAACTTCTTGTTCTAGCTCGCTTTGAGAAAGTTTTTCTAAATCTCGTCCCGTGAGGACGCGATCGCTTTCTTGGATGATTCCGAGTTGTTTGCCAATTGCCTGTGCGGTTAACTGATGGTCTCCGGTAATCATGACCGTGCGAATTCCTGCTTCTCGGCACTTAGCGACAGCCTCTTTAACTTCAGGCCTTGGAGCATCTAACATTCCCACTAGCCCTAGCCAAATCAAATCTTGTTCGACGGCTTCCTCCGATTGGCTATCTGGGATGGTTTCCAACGGTTTGTAGGCAAACCCCAAAACTCGCAAACCACGCTCTGCCATTTCGTTATTCGCCTGGAGAATTTTCTGTCGTTGCTCTTGAGTTAAAGGCAGGATTTGTTCGCCCAAATGATAGGATTGGCAACGCTCTAAAATCAACTCTGACGAGCCTTTAGTAAACATTATGAACTCTGAATGATGAATTCTAATCTCATAATGCTGGCAAATAACGCTCATGCGCTTGCGTTCGGAGGAGAAGGGAAATTCTGCAACTCGCGGGAACTGACGAGCGAGAGTTTGTTGGTCTAAATCCGCTTTTCCGGCTAAGGCGAGTAAAGCGCCCTCTGTTGGATCGCCGATAATATTCCATTGCGGGCCTTTTCCATTTCCGTTTTGCGTGAGGGTAGCATCGTTACACAACGCGCAAGCCATTAATAAAATTTGCAGTTCCCGATAATTGCTCGTCTCGATTGGCTGACCGGAGTTGAGAAACTCTCCACGGGGAGCATACCCTTCTCCCGTGACGGAGAAACCTTTCTCAAGCGTCTCGACTTCTTGAACCACCATTTTATTCTGGGTCAGAGTTCCGGTTTTATCGGAGCAGATAATGTTGACAGATCCAAGGGTTTCTACGGCTGGCAGTTTCCGAATCAGAGCGTTACGCCTGACCATGCGCTGCGTTCCCAGTGCCAAGGTTACGGTGATGACGGCGGGCAATCCTTCGGGAACGACGGCAACTGCCATACTCAAAGAAACTTCTACCAATTCTTGCAGGCGACCCCAACCCGCTTGAAGGACTCCAAAGAGGATCACCAGGGCAACGAGAATCAGAGAACCGGAAACGAGAACATTTCCCAATTGCCCCATGCGCTGTTGTAGAGGAGTGGGTTCGCTTTCTACTGATTGGAGCATCTGAGCAATTTTACCGAGTTCCGTCTCCATCCCCGTGTTGGTGACGACAACTTTGGCACGTCCTTGAATGACTTCGGTTCCCGTAAAGACCATGTTGAGGCGATCGCCCAGAGGGGTATCCTCGCTCACTCCTGAGTTGATTGGCTGTTTAGTAACTGCCTGTGCCTCTCCCGTCAGCGCAGATTCTCTCACTTGCAAGTTTGAAGCTTCAATGACTTGCCCGTCAGCACACAACTGCGCTCCCGCTTCGAGCAGCATAAGATCTCCTGGCACTAAAGTCGGCGCATCAACTTCGACCCTTTGACTGTCCCGAATGACTTGCACCTTGGGAGAGGAGAGGCGCTTGAGCGCAGCTAAGGCTTTTTCTGCACGGCTTTCTTGCAGGTAGCCCAAAACTCCGTTGAGGATGACGATTAATAAAATCGCGATGGTGTCTTTAAAAGGAACTCCTGCTTTGTCTGCACTGGCATTTTGTAACTCGATCAAATCCATGATCCCAGAGATAATCGCCACTGCGATCAGCATGAGCAACATGATATTTTTGAATTGATCGAGTAGGATGTCCCAGTTACTTCGACCAGCAGCTTCTGTGATTTCGTTAGTTCCGTAATGCTTTAAGCGCTGTTCAACTTCTTGAGTTCTTAACCCCTTTTCTGGATCGCTGCCTAGTATTTCTATCGTCTCCTCGACTGAATAGGTATGCCAAGGCTGTTTTTGAGCAGGCAAGGAATGGGAAGAATAGGATGTAGTCACGGGTAATCTACTAAGGTCTAAGTGTGTTTCGAGCGTAGAGCAGGAGCCACGCCGTTTAACGCAAGCTGGAACGATCCGGTTGGCTTAAAGCTCAATAAATCAGATAGCGCCTCAAAAGAAATCTTTCCTAAGTCTTAGGCAATCACAAGGAAAGAAACTAGATAATGAATAGTTAGGATGTCTTAGATTTCGGCGATCGCTATCTCACATATAACTTTATATAAACTTATCAACTATAAATATAACTATCTAGAATGATCCCAGTTTTGCCAGATCTTGTCAATTACAGTGTCGAGCAGTGTCAAGAGTCAGTTAAGCCAGGGAAAAGAGTTGTTAAACTTTGACTTAATGATTGAAAATTCTTAATAATTTTTTTGAAAAAGTTAATAATTGAAATCTAAAGCGATTAAGTTCAGCACGATCGCTTATAAAAAGTCTAATTTTGCTATGGTATTGGCTCGCAGAAATGACTAAAATGGCCAATCCTCATCAATTTTTCCTGCCAACTCCTTTCATCGAGAATCCAATGACTATCTCCGTCATCCCCGAACACAAACTCAGTCCAAAAACGATTCGACCTATTGCTGCGTCTTCAATACACGGTATTGCTTTTCGAGGAGACGTTCTGCTGGCGATTGATGCCAAAAATGGCTATTTGCTAGAGATTGACCCCTTAACCAATCACACGAAAATCCTCAATCCCCAACATTGGCAGGACTTCGTAGGGGCAACAGGTTTGGCAGTCACCGATGACACGCTTTGGTTTACGACGCAAGAGAGCGTTTATTTCTGTTCCCTAAGTCAAGGCGATTTCACGCCTCAACTGTTTGTGAGATTGTCTTACCCGGCCAATGGAGTGGCGGTTTGGGAATCTACGGTTTACGTCACTTGCCAAAAGACAGGCGATATTCTGGTGTTTAGTCGAGAGACAGGCAAACAGATCACTCGTTTTTATGCGCCAGGAATTGGCCTAGAAAATCTTACGGTCAAGGATGAAGAACTGTGGGTTTCAGATACCCTCGAACAGACAGTGTATTGCCTCGATCGCGGAACAGGCAAGGTCATTTTTAGCGTCTTAACACCTTTTGAATCTCCTACCGGTCTAGCCTTTCGCAGCGAGGAAACGGACGAGAAAACGCTCTACGTCGCTTATGCTTTCTTAGAATCCTACATCCGAGATAATCCCAACGCCGAACCAGAACGCGAACTGCAATATCGCGATCGCACCTTGATTCACCCCTTATATTTTCACTACTACTCAGATAAACACTATGCCCTCTCCAACGGCTATTTACTAGAAATGTCCTATGTGGAGGAACTCGCTCCCCTAGATCCCGTAGAACTCAATAACCTAGAATGGCGCATGGCTCTGCCTGCCGAAACGCCGCGTCAAAAAATTAGGAAAATTGAAGCGATCGGACTGCCTTTTACTGAAGAAATTCATGACGGACAACGAGTAGCGGTTTTTAAATTTGACAAATTGACCCACAGCGATCGCCATATTTTTGGCTGGAAGGCACTGCTAGAAGTGTGGAGTATCAAATATCGTCTTTCCCCTAGAGACTGCGAAGAATTGCCAGAACTTCCTGAAGAATTTTCTCACCGCTACTTGGTAGATAACGACGATTTGGCAATGGATACAGAAATTATCCGTCGCTCAGCAGTCGAGGCGATCGGCAGAGAAACGAATCTACTGCGAAAAATGTATAGCATTCGCAATTACGTCTACGACAGACTTTCTTATGGAATTAAACCCCATATCGATACCCCAGATATCGCCCTCAAGCGGGGTGTAGGTTCTTGCGGGGAATACTTAGGCGTACTATTAGCTCTCTCGCGACTCAATGGCATTGCTTGTCGCACGGTAGGACGCTATAAATGCCCTCCCCATCCCCTACAGCGAGGCGTTCCCTTAGAACCCGATTTTAATCATGTCTGGATGGAGTTCTACATACCAGGATTCGGTTGGTTGCCAATGGAATCCAACCCCGACGATCTGATTGACGGAGGGCCTTATCCGACGCGCTTCTTCATGGGATTGGCTTGGTATCATGCAGAAATGGCTAAAAATATTCCTTTTGAGACATTGACAAGCGATGGAGTTCTCGTTCCCAAAGAAACGGTGTCTATTGGAGAATTAGCAATCAATCACGTGCAGTTTACGATTTTAGAAGAATTAAAGCCTGGGGAGTGAGGGATAGGGAGTGTGGGAAGTGTGGGAGGTGTGGGGAGACAAGGGGGACAAGGAAGAATATTTACTACTGAACTCTTGTAGAGACGTTGCAGTGCTCTTGTAGAGACGTTGCAGTGCAACGTCTCTACTCCTGACACTAGTCACCAGTCACTGATAACTGGTAGGATAGGTTGAACTTGGGATCGTCAGTCTTAATTAAATTCAAATTATGCATTTAAAATCTTACCTATCGCGTTTGCTTGCTTTAGTATTAGTTGTAGTCATTGGATTAGCAGGCTGTTCGAGTAGCCCTAGTGGACTGACTGGCAACTACAGTCAAGATACTTTAAAAGTCATCGAAACCTTAACGCAAGCGATTGACTTGTCTAATGATGCACCCAATAAGTCAGATCTCGGATCTCTGGCGCGGGAGCAAATTAGTGATTATATCGCTCGCTATCGGCGCAATGGTAAATCGGGTGGACTTCGTTCTTTCACGACTATGCAGACAGCATTGAATGCCTTAGCAGGTTATTACACCGCCTATGGCAATCGTCCTGTACCCGAAAAGTTAAAGAATCGTCTTAAGCAAGAGTTCAAGCAGGCACAATTCGCTATAGAGCGAGGGAATTAAAGCGCGCGATCGCTAATGGTATCCGTACTAATGAACACATTGGGGTTATACTTGCGAAGTTTCTCGATAATCTGGCGATATCGTTCGTGAGTGTAACCCCGCTTCATCACTTTGAAAATTATGACAGAGCTTATTCTTTGAGAATAGCCTGAATTCTTTTGAGCTTGTTTTTAATTTTATTTTTTTTGCTTTTTATTTTATCTAACCAGGATGCTATGCCTTCTAATTCCTGTTGATCGTTTTGGATTTCTATAAACTTTAATAAATCACTATTGCCATTTTTGATTTCTTCCGATATTTCTCTTAATTCTGAGTAGTTTATAATGTATTTCTCTGGGCTTGGTGCTATTTTTTGAGAATTGAGCCACTTAATTTCTAATTGAGGCAATCCTAGAACTTCAAAGAGATTATAATAAACCTCCAAAGTGTTAGGTAAAATATCTTTTTCATAAAAAACTTTTATGACTTTATGAGTTGTTTCAAGTTTTTTTATTTCTTCCGAGGTCTTTAAAGATTTAATGGCATATTTTATAAATTAGATACAATAAATCAAAAAATTGTTATAATTCAGCCTCAATTAATAATCAAACAACTTGATTTATATAATAAAAAACAATTAATCAGCAGTTTTGGTTATAATATAATAAAAAACGATATTAATTGG
>CAYTUO010000110.1:0-4122 GCA_964441015.1 uncultured Pleurocapsa sp. | reverse complement strand
CTGATTTTTTCGCCAAGAATGTGATTGTCCGGTTGCTGATAAGCGAAGTGATGAACCATATTGTGCGATGAGATCTTCTCTGATTGTCCAAATAACTGTTAAATCTTGAAGATAAGTCTGAAGACATTTAACTAAACTAGCAGCATCTTTAGGCGATGTCGTAGCAATTTTAAGTCCTGCGGCCATAGTATTTTCGTCTGCTTCAATTCTAGTAATAGCATCAAAAATTGCTGAAAAATTTTCTTCTTTTTCTTTTAGAGTAAGATAAGAATCTTTACTCACAGTAAAGGTAGCAATCCCTTGAGTAAAGAGGGGAGATATTTTCACTTCATCATTAACGGCACTAACGTTAGGATGGCCCTTTAAGGCAAGATGAGTGATAGTTGTCCCACTTCTTTGATGACCAACTATAATATAACGATTGCAATTTTTTCTAGAATGACTCATATATTTTTTATAATTAGATTCTCTATTTAATTTATCATTATCTTTCTTAATCTTCTCTTTAAAAAACTTTCTACTATAGTCGTTACACGACAACAGGAAAACGATAAGATTTTTTTAGAATGGGTTTAAAATCTCGCCTGGGATAAAGCGCTTATGGTCGAAGAAGTCATTCAAGTCGAAGGTTTATACAAGCGCTATGGCAAGTTAGTTGCTGTTGGGGGGATCGATTTTTCCGTTCGGCGCGGCGAAATTTTTGGTTTGATCGGGCCCGATGGCGCGGGGAAAACGACGACTTTTCAGATCTTAGCGGGAGTGATGGAAGCTACGTTGGGAAACGTGAAAATTCTCGAGAAATCGCCTCGAAATGCTCGTTTATCTACAGGATACTTGACTCAAAAATTTTCTCTTTACCTCGATCTGAGTATTGATGAAAATTTGCGCTATACGGCACGATTGCGTCAAGTGAGCGATCGCACCTTGAACCAACGACGCACTAAATACCTGCGCTTAATGGATTTGGAGCAATTTAGCGATCGCCTTGCAGGTCGCCTTTCTGGGGGAATGAAACAAAAATTAGCACTTTGCTGCGCCTTGATTTCCCAACCGGAAATTTTGCTCTTGGATGAACCGACAACAGGAGTCGATCCGATATCCCGTCGTGAATTTTGGGACGTTCTCGCGACGATTGCTGATGAAGGTGTAACGGTTGTTATCGCTACTCCTTACCTGGATGAAGCAGAACGCTGCGATCGCATTGCTTTGATGCACGAAGGGGAAATACAGCAAATCGGAACGCTCGATCAGTTGCGAGAGAGTTTGGGTTTGCAACGATTGGAAGTAAGGACGAATCAACTGGAAGTCGCAGAATCTGTTTTAAACACTAACAGCGATCGAGATACATCGATTGTAGACATACAAACCTTCGGCGATCGCTTGGATGTGTTAGTTACCAACGTCTCAACAGGTGAAGCAGAAGTTCGCAGGAAATTTCGCCAGCAGCAAATAGTGCTAAATGAGCTTCAAATCACTCCTCCAACCCTAGAAAATGTCTTCGTGACCCGCTTGCGTGCATTAGGAAACAATCCCGAATTAATTCCCTTTCCTCGCAGTAAAAGCGAACATCCTCAATGCAATTTAAACGTAGCGATCGGTGCGCGTTCTCTTAAAAAAATATTCGCTGATTTTCATGCGGTTGAGGAAGTCAATTTAGAGATTCGCTACGGAGAAATTTATGGATTACTAGGGGCAAATGGCGCGGGAAAGACGACTACGATTAAAATGTTGTGTGGGTTATTAGAAGCGACCGCAGGTACAATCTCGTTAGCGGGAGAAACGACGCATTTACGTAGCAGCGAACTGCGCCAGCGCATCGGTTACATGAGTCAGAAATTTACCCTCTACGACGATCTGAGTATTGTTGAAAATCTTGAATTCTACTGCGGGGTTTATGGCGTTCCTCGTCGCTTGCGCCGTGCCAAAATGGATTGGGTGTTGACAACTTGCGGTTTAGTCGGAAAAGAAAATATGCTCACGGGATCGTTGCCGGGGGGATGGAAACAACGGGTAGCGTTTGGCGCATCGGTGATGCACGAACCAGAGATTTTATTTCTCGACGAACCGACTTCAGGAGTCGATCCGGTGGCACGCCGTCAATTTTGGCGATTAATTAATGAGTTTGCGCGTCAGGGAACAGCAATTTTGGTGACAACTCACTATTTAGAAGAAGCGGAACAATGCAACCGCATGGGATTTATGGTGGCGGGGGAGATAGTGGTGCAGGGTTCGCCTAGCGAGATTAAAGCATCTCAACCAGGTCAATTGCTAGAAGTCTCTACTAACCGCACTCAAGAAGCTTCTAATCTTTTAAAAACTCACCTAGCACCTTGGCGGGTATCAATTTTTGGCGATCGCTTGCATCTCGTTCTCGATTATCCCGATCAGGAAATTCCTGACATTCGTTCTCTTTTAGAGACGGCAGGGATTAAAATTCACTCTGTGCGATCGATTCCTTTTTCTCTAGAAGATGCCTTTATCGGGATTGTCAAACGCATCCAGGAAAGATAATGTCGTCAATTTACCAGAGTCTTAGAATTCAAAATAGATAAACTTCGATGGCGTATTTGCTGCTAATAAAATAGTCAAACCAAGTAAAGCTGGCGATACCCAAGGAGATAACAGCAACTCGTATTCAAACTTCCGTTGCCAAATCGCGATATGTTCCATGACCAAAACAGCCGTCGCTAAGACAAGAAGAACAGTCAGTACTATTCCTTCATTGAGACTATAGGAACTAAATAGCGCACCCAAATTAGCAAAAGAATAGTGCCAAGGGGTGACAAGAGTCTGTAGTTTAGCCAGCAGTCGGTTAGTATTTGTCTCCATGAAAAACAAACATCCCAGAATAACCGAACTAAACGTCAGTCCCCAAGAAACAAATTGAGGTTGAGAGACGTACTTGCCAACAAAACCATAAAAAGGTCTACCTAAATAGCGCAAAACTAGCAATAAAGCACCGTGATAAGCTCCCCAAATGATAAAATTCCATGCCGCACCATGCCAGAAACCAGAGAGCGTAAACGTGATAAACAAGAAAAAGGGAGCTAATTGTTTTTGCGATCCCATTAAGGGAATAAAAACATAATCGCGGAACCAAGTACTAAGCGTAATATGCCACCGTCGCCAAAATTCATTAATGCTTTGGGAAGTATAAGGCGCAAGGAAATTCAGAGTTAACTTAACTCCCAAGAATTTAGCCAAACCAACTGCAATAAAACTATATCCGGCAAAGTCAAAATAAATTCTCAGGGTGAAGAGAAAAGCCTGAAACCAAACAATCCAGGGATTATCGATGACTGCCAAATCGATATAAGGCGATAAGTTATCACCGAGGACGAATTTCATAAACAGTCCTAGAGATAACCATCTCAAACTTTCCTCGCAGTTTTCTAGAGAAAATTTAAAGCGGAACGATTCAATTTGAGGAAATAAGTCTATACGGCGTTCGATGGGGCCTGCAACAATTTGCGGGAAGAAAGAGACGAAGTTAACATAATCAATAAAAGCGATCGGTTTCTTTTTCTTGGCTGTCAAAGAATCAACCACAAAGGCGACCATCTGGAAAGTATAGAAAGAAACACCAGGAGGAATGCGAGTTGCTACCGGAATGGGAAATGATTGTTGCCAATTTTCCGGTATGTTAGCCACCAATCCCACTACATCTTCGACAAAAAAGATTAGATATTTAAAATAAGCAAGAATTGCCAGATCGAAAATAATCACGATCGCTGCCGTCAGTCTAGCCTGCCAACCTTGAAAGCGCAGCATCAGCGCCACCATAATGTAGTTGAAGACGACATCAAAGACGAAGACGGCAAAGCTAATTTTATCAGTGTTTAAAAACAGCATCAGCGACCAAAACATGAGTCCAATGCTGTCAAAGCTGTCTCGCCAGAGATTTAGCGATTTAGCCCAATAGCGCACCCCAAAAAAGGGAACAGCAAACGAAATTAAAATAAACCAGAATGAAAAATCAGAGTAATTCAAGGCTCTGTATTAAGTTATTGGTGACTGGTGACTGGTGAGAAGGTGATCGGTGAACGGTGACTAGGATAACGGAGAAGTAATTTAAGATAACCTATCTCTAGATCTCCCAATCACTAATCACTAATCACTAAT
>CAYTUO010000109.1:8101-11807 GCA_964441015.1 uncultured Pleurocapsa sp. | reverse complement strand
CCTTCTGGAGGGGCTGTGTGGCGAACCAAGTTCGCCACCTTGAAAGCCCCGTCCTTCTGCCTTTTTCCGAGTCACTAATCACTAATTCTCAATCAAGACTTAACAACGAGTACCAAACAAGGAGCATCGGCAACGACTTGGCTACTTACCGAGCCTTCGATAACGCGCTCGACTCCTTTTAGTCCGCGAGTGCCAATGACGATCAGATCGGCTTGATGAATATTGGCAAGACGAATAATCTCTTCACTCGTATCGCCGCTAACAATTTCGATCACGCTATTAGAAATTTGCGCCTGGTAAGCCTGTAGTTGTTTTTCTGCATTCTGATAAAGAGATTCTGGCGACTGATGAGGGCGATCGGCGGCCAGATCGCTATCGGTTGTAGGAGAGGGAAGCACGTGAGCGAGAATAATTTTGGTCTGGGATGGCACTCGTAGGATAGTCAAGGCTTCAATAACCCTCTCTGAGCTATCCGAACAGTCTAGAGCCACAAGAATCGTCTTTAGCACCCAACTATTTCTCCTCAGTCTTTTAGTCAACGCTATCTTATCAGTAATTCAGTCGCTAGTTATTGTTAAAAACCAAAATCCAAAATCCGCAAGCGAATCGAGTCAGCCGCCGCCGGTAAGCCTTCAGCTTGTGCGAGAACCTGGAGAGCGCTAGAGATTTTTTTGAGTGCAGTCGGAGAATATTCAATCGTGTACGCCTGCTTCATAAAGGTTTCTATCCCCACTGTAGAGGCATAGCGAGCGATTCCCGAAGTTGGCAGAATTGTCGAAGAACCGCCCAAGTAATCGCCCACCGCTTTTGGCGTAGAATTTCCCAAGAAAATAGCACTGGCATGGCGAATTTGCTGGGATAGTGCCCAAGGATCGCTTACTTGTAAGGCTAGATACTGGGGCGCAAAGTGGTTCGCAAGTTCGGCGGCTTCTTCTAACGTATCGACAATAACAACTAACCCGTAATGGGCGATCGCTTTTTCTGCGAGAATTCGTTGGGGATGGTTTTGGAGTCGTTTGCTGACTTGCTCTTGCACGATTTGGGCTAATTGGGGATCGGGCGTTAGCAGAATGGCAGCAGCAGAGGTATCTTGTTCGGCTTGTGCTAGGAGATCGGCGGCAATTTGGATTGGGTTAGCTTCGCTGTCGGCAATAATCATCAAATCCGATACGCCTGCGGGAAAGTCGATTCCCACCGTTCCGTAGACCATTTTTTTCGCCAGGGTGACGTAGATATCTCCCGGCCCGGTAATGACTTCTACCTTGGGGATGGTTTCCGTTCCATAGGCCAGCGCTGCGATCGCTTGAGCGCCACCGATTCGATAGATTTCCGTTCCTCCCGCTTCTTGAGCCGCCACCAAAATTCTCGGATCGATTTTGCGGTCTGCATCAGTCGGTACGACCATGACGATTTGTTCGACATTAATCGCCTTGGCGGGGATCGCTTGCATCAGAACAGTACTCAGACAGGGGGTTTTACCTGCTGGTACGTAGAGTCCCGCTCGCTTGACGGGTAGGTAACGCTTTCCCCAAACCAGATCGTCTTCGCCAAATTGTACCCAGGATTTGGGCACTCGCTGGCGATAAAATGCTTCGAGTTTCTGGCAAGCTAGTTGAATTGCCTTGAGTAATTCTTGAGGGATTTGTTGATAAGCAGCATCGAGTTCCGAACCGTTCACCCTCAAATGCTGAAGTTCTAGCGTCTGTCCGTCGAGTTGTTCAGCATAGTCCAAGAGGGCGCGATCGCCTTGACGCTTTACGGTTTCTAAAATGTCTCTGACTAACGTTTCTTTGGCTCGAATTTCATCGTCATGAGTGCGATCGCCGATCCGTCGCAGTTCTGTTTGTGCCTCAGCTTGCCCGGTAATGATTCGCAGCATGGAGTCAAAATGCCCGCAGTAGCTACTACCCGCGTGAGTTTAGGGGCTTTAGTCCCGTCGATCTCCGATCGCCCGTTCCCTGGCTCGCAAAACCCACAACTATAGCTTAACTTGGATTTTTGCTCGGTTGCTCTATTATCGGTGGCTAACACCTCATGCACAATTAATTGCTCTTCAACAGTTCTTGTTGTTATAATAATTTGTCCTACTTCTATTTTTCTGCTTACCTAAAAGACAACTGTGGCTAATACGAAGTCTGCTATCAAGCGCATCCAAATCGCCGAGCGCAACCGCCTGAGAAACAAAGCCTACAAGTCGGCGGTGAAAACCCTCATGAAGAAATATTTAAAGGCTGTAGATGACTATGCTGCCAATCCCAGCCCCGAAATGCACCAAGCTGTTCAAGAGGCAATGTCAGCAGCTTACAGTAAGATAGATAAGGCAGTAAAGTGCCGAGTCCTGCATCGCAACAATGGTGCTCGCAAAAAAGCTCGTTTGGCGAGAGCGTTGGCGCAAATAACGACGGCTGCGGCTTCCTAAGTCTCTTCGCTAAAGAGAGCCAAGACTGGACGCAGGCAAACGCGCAAACAAAAACAAAACTTCCAAATCTTTTAAGGGAGGTTAGATTGCTCTCAATCGCGACTCAGTTAGCTCTCAAAAAGGCAATTCGAGTGAAGCGTCTCGCAGGGAGGGTTAGATGCAGCTAATCGATACCCACGTCCATATCAATTTTGAGGTCTTTGCGGGAGAACTCGATGCCCTTCAACAGCGATGGCGCGAGGCAGAAGTCGCCCATTTGGTTCACTCCTGTGTCGAACCCGGAGAGTTTTCGCAGATCCAATCTTTAGCTGATCGCTTTCCCGAACTGTCTTTTGCCGTTGGCTTGCATCCCTTGGACGTAGAGAAGTGGACGCAAACGAGGGCAGAGGAAATTTTGACTCTAGCAAGTTCGGATCGACGAGTAGTCGCCATCGGAGAAACGGGACTGGATTTTTATAAAGCTGAGAACGAATCCCTGCAAAAAGAGGTGTTAGAAGCACAACTTGAAATTGCCAAACAACTAAGCAAACCCGTCATTATCCACTGTAGAGCCGCCGCCGCTTCCTTAAGAGATTTTTTAGAGGATTTCTGGCGACGAAGCGGTTCTGTAGCCGGGGTAATGCACTGTTGGGCAGGGACTCCCCAAGAAACTCAATGGTTTCTAGACCTTGGATTTTACATAAGTTTTAGTGGAATTGTTACCTTTAAAAATGCGCGAGAACTTCAAGAATCAGCCAAAATGGTACCGAGCGATCGCCTACTCGTCGAAACTGATTGTCCCTTTCTAGCCCCTGTTCCCAAGCGAGGCAAAAGAAACGAGCCTGCTTACGTTCGCTACGTAGCAGAAGGCGTGGCTAATTTGCGAAACGTCTCCCTAGAAACCCTCGCCGAGCAAACCACAGAAAATGCCTGCCGACTTTTTGGTTTATCATTAGCGGAACCTGCTGATGCCAAAACGCTGGTTGCCTCGAAATAGATTTAACGACCCTCTGAGGGAATGATCCAAACAATGAAGAGAATGCACAGTCAGTCGGTGATCGGACATTTTGGCTAGTCGCCGACAAAGAGCCTGGAGTTGGTGCCAGGCAATAGCATTTTGATGGACTGCTACTTCTTCCCCCTTACACTTTTCTATAGCGCAAGCCGTATTACAGACAGCGATGATAACAAATCTAACCTATAACCTGCTACCCGACCTCATCGAAATTCAACACGCCAGCTTTCGTTGGTTTCTCGAAGAAGGATTGATTGAGGAACTCGACAGCTTTTCCCCCATTACTGACTATA
>CAYTUO010000109.1:0-8091 GCA_964441015.1 uncultured Pleurocapsa sp. | reverse complement strand
ACGGGCAAGTTGGAGCTACATTTCATCGGCAGTGAGTACAAACTCAAAGAACCCAAATACTACGTCGATGAAGCCAAGCGTCGAGACAGCACCTATTCGGTACAGATGTACGTTCCGACTCGCTTGCTCAACAAAGAAACGGGAGAAATTAAAGAGCAGGAAGTGTTCATCGGCGATCTGCCCTTGATGACCGAACGGGGAACCTTCATTATTAACGGAGCAGAGCGAGTCATTGTCAACCAAATCGTTCGTTCTCCAGGGGTATATTACAAGGCAGAAACCGATAAAAACGGTCGTCGCACCTACTCTGCCTCGCTCATTCCCAACCGAGGCGCTTGGCTGAAATTCGAGACGGACAAAAACGGTTTAGTTTGGGTAAGGATTGACAAAACCCGGAAACTCTCTGCCCAAGTCTTGCTCAAGGCGATCGGACTGGGTGATAACGAAATCATAGACACCCTGCGCCATCCAGAATACTATCAAAAGACGCTCGATAAAGAAGGCAACCCCAGCGAAGAAGAAGCGCTGCTGGAACTGTACCGGAAATTGCGTCCTGGCGAACCGCCAACCGTAAGCGGCGGTCAACAATTGCTTGATTCTCGTTTCTTCGACCCCAAACGCTACGACCTCGGACGGGTAGGGCGCTACAAGCTCAACCGAAAATTGCGCCTTAACGTGCCAGATACTACGAGGGTATTAACGCCAACCGATATTCTGGCAGCGATCGACTACCTGATCAACCTGGAGTTCGATACGGGCAACACCGACGATATCGACCACTTGGGGAACCGCCGCGTGCGATCAGTCGGCGAACTCCTGCAAAACCAAGTCCGAGTCGGACTCAATCGCTTGGAGCGGATTATTCGCGAGCGGATGACTGTCAGCGAGTCAGATTCGCTCACCCCTGCTTCCTTGGTCAACCCCAAACCGCTAGTCGCTGCGATCAAAGAGTTTTTCGGCTCTTCCCAATTGTCCCAGTTCATGGATCAGACCAATCCCCTAGCTGAATTGACCCACAAGCGCCGCCTCTCGGCTCTCGGTCCCGGCGGACTGACTCGCGAACGGGCAGGGTTTGCCGTACGGGATATACACCCCTCTCACTACGGTCGCATTTGTCCGGTAGAAACGCCAGAAGGTCCCAATGCTGGCTTGATCGGCTCCTTGGCAACCTATGCCCGCATCAACCAATACGGCTTTATCGAAACCCCTTATTACAAAGCTGAGAACGGACGAGCCAGAAAAGATTTGCCGCCCGTTTACCTGACAGCCGATGAAGAAGACGACCTGCAAGTCGCGCCAGGAGACGTGGCAACCGATGAGGAAGGCTATATCCTTGGCGATACCGTTCCTGTGCGCTACCGTCAGGAATTCTCGACCACAACCCCAGATCGGGTAGACTACGTTGCCGTTTCGCCCGTACAGATTGTCTCGGTGGCAACGTCCTTGATTCCTTTCTTGGAACACGACGACGCTAACCGCGCTTTGATGGGATCGAATATGCAGCGCCAAGCAGTGCCGTTATTGCGACCGGAACGTCCCCTGGTTGGTACGGGTTTGGAAGCTCAGGCGGCTCGCGATTCAGGGATGGTAGTCGTATCTCGCCATCACGGTAAAGTAACCCACGTAGATGCCACTCACGTTAAAGTTCGGATAACTGAGACTGGGGAAGAAATAGTCTACCGCCTGCAAAAATACGAGCGCTCCAACCAGGATACCTGTTTAAACCAGCGCCCCCTCGTCTATATCGGCGAGGATGTCGTGCCCGGACAAGTGCTGGCTGACGGATCTGCTACAGAAGGCGGCGAACTGGCACTGGGCCAGAATATCCTAGTGGCGTATATGCCTTGGGAAGGCTATAACTACGAGGATGCCATCCTCATCAGCGAACGACTGGTTTACGACGACGTTTACACCAGCATCCACGTTGAAAAATACGAAATCGAAGCCCGACAAACAAAATTAGGCCCTGAAGAAATTACACGAGAGATTCCCAACGTCGGCGAAGATGCCCTAAGAAACTTGGACGAACGGGGAATTATCCGCATCGGTGCTTGGGTAGAAGCGGGTGATATTTTGGTGGGGAAGGTTACTCCCAAAGGTGAATCCGATCAGCCGCCAGAAGAAAAATTACTGCGGGCAATTTTCGGAGAGAAAGCTCGCGACGTGCGCGATAACTCGCTGCGAGTGCCCAACGGGGAAAGAGGTCGCGTATTGGACGTTCGGGTCTTCACCCGCGAACAGGGAGATGAACTGCCTCCAGGAGCCAATATGGTCGTGCGGGTATATGTATCTCAGAAACGAAAAATTCAAGTGGGAGACAAAATGGCAGGTCGCCACGGGAACAAAGGCATTATTTCCCGCATTCTTCCCTTGGAAGATATGCCCTACTTACCAGACGGGCGGCCAGTCGATATCGTGCTCAATCCCTTGGGAGTTCCCTCGCGCATGAACGTCGGACAGGTGTTTGAATGCCTGCTGGGATGGGCAGGAGAAAACCTGGGGATGCGGTTTAAGATTACTCCCTTCGACGAAATGTATGGAGAAGAGGCATCTCGCCAGACCGTTCATGGTTTACTACAGGATGCGGCATCGAAACCAGGAAGAAGCTGGATTTACAATGCCAACAGCCCCGGCAAAGTGCAAGTCTATGATGGTCGCACGGGAGAACCTTTTGATCGCCCCGTTACAGTAGGTCAGGCGTATATGTTGAAGCTGGTTCACCTGGTAGACGACAAGATTCACGCTCGCTCGACGGGCCCTTACTCGCTGGTAACCCAACAACCGCTAGGCGGAAAAGCTCAGCAAGGCGGTCAGCGCTTCGGAGAAATGGAGGTCTGGGCGCTAGAAGCTTACGGTGCTGCCTATATCCTGCAAGAATTGCTGACCGTTAAGTCGGACGATATGCAGGGGCGCAACGAAGCGCTCAACGCGATCGTCAAAGGCAAACCCATTCCTCGTCCGGGAACGCCAGAGTCCTTCAAGGTACTAATGCGAGAATTGCAGTCACTAGGGTTGGATATTGCCGTACACAAGGTAGAAACGACAGAAGATGGCACTCAAGATGTGGAGGTAGATTTGATGGCAGATTTCAACCGTCGCACTCCCAGCCGCCCCACCTACGAGTCTCTCACGACAGCAGACCTAGAAGACGAAGAAGTCTAAATAGGCGATTAGTGACTAGGGGTTGGGGATTGGGAAAATTTCCAGCCACCAGTCACCGCTCGTCAATGCCCAATAACTGATAACTGATAACTGATAACTGAACAGAGATGGTATTCTACAATCACATTGTTGACAAAGGTCGCTTAAAGAAATTAATGGCCTGGATCTACCGAAACTACGGTTCGGCTCGCTGCGCTCAGATGGCAGACGATCTCAAGGACTTGGGTTTTCGTTATGCAACCAGGGCAGGTGTGTCGATTAGCGTAGACGATTTGACCATTCCGCCTACTAAGCGCAAGTTGCTTGAGTCAGCCGAACAGGAAATTCGAGTAACCGAGCAACGCTATGCACGAGGAGAAATTACCGAAGTCGAGCGCTTTCAAAAAGTGATCGATACTTGGAACAGTACCTCAGAGTCGCTCAAAGATGAGGTCGTCAGAAATTTCCGAGAAACCGATCCCCTCAACTCCGTCTATATGATGGCATTCTCTGGGGCGCGAGGAAATATGAGCCAGGTACGTCAGTTGGTAGGAATGCGGGGACTGATGGCAGATCCGCAAGGGGAAATTATTGCGCTGCCGATTAAAACCAATTTCCGCGAAGGACTAACCGTTACCGAATACATTATTTCTTCTTATGGTGCAAGAAAAGGATTAGTTGATACGGCCTTGCGGACGGCGGATTCGGGTTATCTGACTCGTCGCTTAGTAGACGTAGCTCAGGACGTGATCGTGCGAGAAATAGACTGTGGTACGAGCAGAGCCATACGAGTGACTGCGATGAAAAATGGCGATCGCATCTTGATTCCCCTTGCCGATCGCTTGATGGGAAGAGTGCTAGCCGAAGATGTCGTCGTAGGGGGCGAAGTCATTGCCAAGCGCAATCAGAGCATCGATCCAGAATTGGCTTCCAAACTGGGCAAGAGCGTCGATAGCGTGCTGGTGCGATCGCCCCTCACCTGCGAAGCAGCCCGCTCGGTTTGCCAACACTGCTACGGCTGGAGCCTCGCCCACGGTCACATGGTCGATTTAGGCGAAGCGATCGGGATCATTGCCGCACAATCGATTGGCGAACCCGGTACTCAATTGACCATGCGGACATTCCATACGGGCGGGGTTTTTACGGGAGAGGTGGCTCGTCAAATTCGCTCGCAAGTTAGCGGCACGATACGCTTTAGCTCCGAACTCAATACCCGGAAGGTACGAACCCGCCACGGCGAAGATCGCGAACAAGTAGAAGTCGCGGGAGACCTCATTCTGATGCCGGAATCAGGTGAGGCAATTGCCTATTCCACCACGCCCGGTTCTATCCTGTTCGTGAGCGAAGGGGATACGGTGGAAGCCGAACAACTCTTAGCAGAAATCACCAACGTCAAGGTACAGCGTTCGACAGAACGGGCAACCAAAGACGTAGCAACGGATTTGGCAGGAGAGGTGTTATTTGCCAACGTCGTACCGGAAGAGAAAACCGACCGCCAAGGCAACACCACGCGCATTGCCCAACGGGGCGGCTTAGTCTGGATCTTATCAGGTGAAGTCTACAATTTACCCCCAGGAGCAGAACCCGTCGTTAACAATGGCGCTCGCGTCGAACCGGGTACGGTGTTAGCCGAGACAAGATTGATCTCAGCCAACGGCGGCGTAGTACGCCTGACCCCCGGCAGTCGGGAAATTGAGATCGTCACCGCTTCCGTTCTTTTAGACAAAGCACAAGTCAAGCACGAAAGTACGGGCGGACGAGAACAGTACATCATTTTTACAGCAGAAGGACAGCGCTTCCTGCTCAAAGCCGCACCAGGAACGAAAGTACAAAATCATGCGATCGTTGCCGAACTAATCGACGATCGCTATCGAACAACGACGGGAGGGCTGATCCGCTATGCGGGAGTGGAAGTGTCGAAGGGAACCCGCAAGCAAGGCTACGAGATAACCAAGGGCGGAACCCTGCTCTGGATTCCAGAAGAAACCCACGAAGTCAATAAAGATATTTCTTTGCTGATGGTTGAAGACGGTCAGTACGTCGAGGCACTGACTGAAGTCGTCAAGGATATCTTCTGCCAGACGAGGGGAGTCGTTGAGGTGATCCAAAAGAACGACATTCTGCGCGAGATCGCGATCAAACCCGGAGAACTGCACCTAGATCTAGATCCAGATACAGCCGCAACGATCGAGTCAGGACAATTAATTCAACCCGGCACAGAAGTACTTCCTGGCGTAGTTGTCTCGGAATTGCGCCAAGCAGAGTGGGTGGAAACCACGGAAGGACTGGGACTTCTGCTGCGTCCGGTGGTAGAATATCACGTTGCCGATGAACCCGCAGCCCCATCCCAAGGCTCGATCAACCAGGAAGGCGGACGGCAGATCGAATTGCGATCGTTACAGCGTCTCTACTTCAAGGATGGAGAACGGTTCAAGTCGGTGGAAGGCTGTCAATTACTTAGCACCCAGCTAGTGTTGGAGATTTCTGGCGAAGAATCGGATACAACCTCAACGCTGTCTGCCGATATTGAATTGCACTCAGATGAAGCCGAAGGTTGTCAGCGCTTGCAATTGGTAATTCTCGAATCCCTAGTCTTGCGTCGGGAAACCGATATCGATCCTCACGGCGGCAGCATTCAGACTAGAGTTCTCGTTCAAGACGGCGAGCAAATTCCCCCTGGAGCAGTCGTGGCACGTACCGAGATCCAATGTAAAGAAGCGGGTCAAGTGCGTGGTATCCGCAGTGGCAACGAAGCAATTCGTCGCGTTCTCGTGGTACGGAATTCTGACTTAACTGTCGTGAAGGTAGCCGAAAAACCTTTAGTCGCCGAAGGAGACTTAATGGTAGCGGGGACGGAAATCGCATCTGCTACCCAAGCGTTAGAGTCAGGTCAAGTTATCTCTATCCAGAAATCTGCTGAAGGTTATCAAGTCATCCTACGGATAGCTCGTCCCTACCGAGTTTCTCCTGGTGCCGTGTTGCACGTCGATAATGGAGACTTGGTACAGCGCGGCGATAATTTGGTCTTGCTGGTGTTCGAGCGCTCTAAAACTGGAGATATCATTCAGGGTTTGCCTCGTATTGAAGAGTTGTTGGAAGCTCGCAAACCCAAGGAAGCCTGCGTCCTGTCTCGCAAGCCAGGAAATTGTCAGGTAGAGTACTTGGAAGATGAGACAGTAGACCTGAAGATTATTGAAGATGACGGAACTGTAACTCAATATCCCATCCTACCCGGACAGAATCTCTTAGTGTCCGACGGTCAACGGGTGGGCGTTGGAGAACCTCTAACTGATGGGCCTGCTAATCCTCACGAGATTTTAGAGATTTTCTTCCAGTATTATGTAGAAGAGAAGGGCGTTTATGAAGCTGCTTTGAAGGGTTTACAGGCGACCCAGAGTTTTCTAGTCGATCAAGTTCAGTCAGTTTATCAATCTCAAGGAATTGATATTGCCGATAAACACATCGAAACGATCGTGCGTCAGATGACATCTAAAGTCAGGGTCGATGATGGCGGCGATACCACGATGTTACCTGGCGAACTTGTCGAGTTGCGTCAAATCGAGCAGGTCAACGAAGCAATGGCGATTACGGGAGGCGCTCCCGCCCAGTATACACCTGTCCTCCTGGGAATTACTAAAGCATCGCTCAATACCGATAGCTTTATCAGTGCAGCCTCGTTCCAGGAAACAACTCGAGTCTTGACAGAAGCGGCGATCGAAGGAAAATCCGACTGGTTGCGCGGCTTGAAGGAAAACGTCATCATCGGACGCTTGATTCCTGCTGGCACGGGATATAATGCCCATGAAGAGGCGATCGCCAGCGTTGAAAATACAGAAGAAATGGGCTACGGCCGTTCTCTGCCCTACGGCATGGAAAATGAAAATCCTTCATCGCGGCTGTTGGTCAACGATTTGAATGACGACGACAATATGATTTTGGACGATCGCATCGCCAGGGCTTATGCAGGAGGAAACTCCAGTAATTCTTTAGATCCATTCTTTGACGATTTTTCCTCAGACGAAGATTACGAAGATGACGAAGATGATGACGATGAAGAGGAATAGGCATCGCTAATTCTTTGCTCGTTGAAGTCATTTAGCCTCAGCACGGACAGCTTTTGTCTGTGCTTTATTTTTTTCTACAACTTGGGTTGTTTAAGCTGTCACTGATTTGGCAGTCGCATTTATGATCGAGCCTTTGAATCTGAAACTGCCATATCTTTAATGTATATGGAACAGTATCCATTGTCGTTACTCTTTTGGTAACCCATTAAGTCTAGACGTAAATAGTCTGCATCTTTCCCTGAAATTGAGAGAGAAAGTTTATCTAAATCTTGAGAAGAATATATTGATTCTTTTGTATTAATGATTTTGCCATCTTTACTTAAGGTAGCTAAACGAAGAGAAAATCCTTCAAAACCTAGACAATTTGAAGATTCTACTAAACCACTAATCTCTACAAATTCTGGAATTGAACCGAAGTATAGAGAAGACACAGCTTCTATCTTAAAAGTAGCTTGGATATTAATAGTACCGTGTTTGTTGTACCAAATATTGCTCTGGCGCTGGCGATCAACGATTACCCAGTTAGACTCTTTACCAGGTTTAGCTTGAATTCGCTCCTGCATAATTTTGAGGGTATTAAAAGCTGTTTCTAGAGAGGTTGAATGAGTTCTTTTATAAATATTTACGATCACGTTTTTGTCTAAAATTAACTGTTCTGACAACTGCTCAAAATCTTGAGCTAATTCCCAGTTTTTTGCAAAAGTATCTCTCACTACTGTGACAACATCGTGTTCTTGAGGAGGCAAACTATATTGAAGAGGACTGGTAACTACTACATACTCAGACTTTAATAAATTGTTTAATGGGTAAAAGTCACGGGAATCTACGACTGCTAAGTACAGGACAAAAAATGAAGAGAAGGGTTGCAAAGGGTGACAGAAAAAGG
>CAYTUO010000108.1:0-11826 GCA_964441015.1 uncultured Pleurocapsa sp. | reverse complement strand
TAACTCACTGAGATGTCCGACCGATGTAGATTTATATTCACTAGAAGAACAGCCCAGGAGCATCAGCATTATCACCATTAAACAAGCGATCGCGCCTAGACGTGGCTTGCTCATAAATTTCTCCTGTTAGATATTTAAAGCTTCGATTCGGTTGGTGATTTTTGCAAAGATTCTGTTTTATCTACCAGATTGTCTTCTTAGTAGAAATAAATTCCATACTTGTAACAATTCGTAATTGTTAAGTTTTTTATATTTTAAGTGTTTTTTGCATAATTTTTAACCAGAAGGCTTGGACTTTAGACGAGTTTCATTAATCCCATCAGTCGATCTATAAATAATTATAATTAGCCCAAAATCCTCGGATAGCCGATAAATGCGCTCGCCATTAGTCTTTCGTCCGTGTTGCTCAATCAGTGCAATCGATATAAAAATCTTTTCTCATTTAAATTTACATAAACTTAAATTTATAAAATTTGCCGTTCTAAAATTCTTGTTTTTTTCAAGAATTTAGCGATAAATTGCTTTAGAAGCTCAAAAAACGAGAATCTGATCTGCTGGATTGACAAATTAAAAAATCTTATTAAGCAATTAATAATCCTCAAAAAATAGCCTTTAATTTAAAAAAAATAAAGTTTTGTAAAAAATATCCTTTCAATCGAGAGATTGATGTATATCCTGGGGATAAATCTTTTAAAAATAGTAAGCACGGCTAAAACCAAAAAAAGATTAATAAATTGTCGAAAAAAGGAAGCCTAAGCGAGATTCTACTCCGGTCGAATGAAGAGAAACTCTTGCACTAATCCCTAACTAGTGTTTGAGTAGTGCCTCGCAACAATTCCTTGCAAATTAGTTCGGATAAAAGCCAAAAGGGTTTGTATTCAATACAGATCTAGGGAGAATTTTTTGTGCATTATGTCAAATTCAAGGCATGACAAAAAAATAAAACTCTTATGGAAAACGATATTATTTTTCAACCGCTACAGTTCCGCCATCTGACCATCAAAAATCGCATCTTTCGCTCTAATATTTCTGGAAGATTTGACAACTACGATGGTTCGGGCAACCAAGCACGGATTAACTGGGAAGAGAAATTTGCGCGAGGTGGTGTCGGAGCAATTGTTTCTTCCTTCGTTCCCGTGACTATCAAAGGACGAATCGTTCCCAATTACGCGACAATTCACTGCGACGATCGCATTCCCTTCTGGTACAAAGTCGGCGAAAAAGTCCACGAATACGGCTGCAAATTTATTATGCAACTGAGCCATTCCGGCCGCCAGCAGGACATCCAGGGCGTTGAAAATGATTATATCCGCCAGAGTTCCACCAGCCATACCGAATCTTTCCACGGATTGGAGTGTCGGGCAATGAGCGCCGATGAAATTAAGCAGGTGGTGCAAGCATTCGGTAAAGGGGCGAAGCGTGCTAAAGAGGCAGGGCTAGATGGTGTAGAATTGCATGGAGCGAACGGCTATTTAATCACGCAATTTTTGAGTTCGGGAATTAACGATCGCACCGATGGATATGGAGGTTCCCTCGAAAATCGCGCCCGCTTTTTGCTAGAGATCGTTGAGTCAGTTCGCCAAGAAGTAGGAGAGGATTTTCACTTCCAGGTCAAAATCAGTGCCGAAGACTTCAACAATGCGGTCATTCCTTGGGAAAAACCGGGAAATCAGCTAGAAGAAACGATTAAAATTTGTCAGTTGATAGAAGAAGCGGGAGTGGATGCCATTCACGTTTCAGTTGGCAGTCTCTTTCCCCATCCTTTAAACCCGCCAGGCAAGTTTCCTCTCGAAGGCAAGTATGCCACCGATAAAGCCAGCAACTCCTACGATACGATGCTCTCTAGCGGCACATTAACCTTCCGCAACTATCTTTTATTCCGCTATCCGGCTTTACATAAAATTTTCGAGTGGTTGTGGTATCGGATTCCGCGAAAGGTATATCGAGAACCAAATCCCGTACAAGGATTACCCATCAAAGAAGCAGAATTGCATCCCGACTTTCGCAAATAAGAGGTACAACACCTCTTAGAAACTTATCAAGGGAGGAATCTTGAATATGCGCGAGAAATTAAGAAAAATGTCAAGATTCCGGTAATTTGCACGGGTGGGTTTCAGCAAGCATCATATATCCGTAAAGCCATTAGTGAAGGATTTTGCGATGCGGTAAGTATTGCTCGTCCTTTAGTGGCTAATAACGATATGGTCAAGCAGTTCGAGCAAGGAAAAGATATTCCAGATCGCCCTTGTACTTACTGTAACCGATGCTTGCTCAACACCTTAGAAAACCCCTTGGGATGCTACGAACCCGCACGTTATGGGGACGACTATGACGCGATGATTAAAGAAGTGATGACCGTATTTAACCCGCCACCATTTACAGAAATCCCTAGCAAACAAGCAATAAGTGAGACGAGTGAGAAGAGCGAAGTGAGCGAGGCGAGTGAGGTGAGTGAGGCGAGTGAGGTAAGTGAGGTAAGTGAGGTAAGTGAGGTAAGTGAGGTAAGTAATGGGTGATGGGGGAATGTCTTACGGATATGTTATGTGAATGACGAAGGCACTCGGCGAAGCCGATAACGCGACAAGGGAGCTAATTTATGAGCGAACAAGAACAAGATAAACCAACCCTAATTCAAACAGTCCTCAAACGAATTTGGGTATTTGTTGTTGGAAGTATCCTAGTCGTGATGCTAATTCTAGTCTGGCCCTTCCTTTGGAATAACGGCCCCGTTAGATATGCAGACATTAACGAACACTTTAAATATGGATCGATTGGCGGTGAGGCGGCAAATGGCATTCCCTATTGGATCTGGAAAGTACTTCCCGTTACGTTTGCCGATAAGTTACCTGGGGAAGGGTATACCTCATTAGGTTTTATTCAAGAACCTGGCAAGGATCTTCCAATCGGTTTCTCTCAAAGCAAAATAGGGATTGAAAGAGTCGCTCAAAATTGCGCTACCTGTCATGCTGGAACCCTGCGAGAAACACCCGACAGTAAACCGCAAATTATTACGACTATGCCCTCGAATACAGTCAATTTGGGGGGATATATCCAGTTTCTCTCAGATATCGCGATCGACCCTCGGTTCAATGCTAGGGAAATGATGCCACAGATTGAAGCGATGGGAGCCAAACTCAACCCGCTTGAGAAATTGGTTTATCGCTATTTGCTGATTCCGCAAACTAGGGATGCGCTGATTTTGCAGAGAAGTAAATTTGCGTTTATGGAGAGCCAATCAGAATACGGGCCGGGGCGAGTCGATACCTTTAGTGGCTATAAAACTCGCCAGTTTAATTTTCCCATCGATCGCCTCTCAAAAGACGAACTCAATGGTATTGCTGATTTTCCCAGTATCTGGCAGCAGAGACCGCGCCAGGGAATGCAGTTACACTGGGATGGTAACAACGATTCTGTAGACGAGCGCAACAATAGTGCTGCTTTGGCATTAGTTACGCCTACAACGATTGACTTTGATGCGATTCACCGCGTTAAAGATTGGCTCCTCGATTTACCGGCTCCTCCCTATCCTTACCCAATTAACGAAGAATTGGCATCTGTGGGGAAACCCATCTTTGAAAACACCTGTGCCAGTTGTCATGTATTTGGGGGATCTGAGGTAGGCAAGGTAGTCCCGATTGAAAACATTGGTACAGATCCCGGTCGTCTCGATTCTTACACCTATGAGACGCTCTCGAATCAAAATACCCTCTTTACAGGCGTTTCTTATCGGGGTGTAGACCAGCGATTCAATCACTTCCGCAAGACGAATGGCTATGCCAATATGCCTCTCGATGGGGTATGGTTGCGATCGCCCTATTTGCACAATGGTTCCGTACCCACTTTGAGAGACTTGCTAGAAGTGCCCCTAAAGCGTCCTCAAGCGTTCTATCGCGGATATGACGTTTTTGACCAAAAGAACGTCGGTTTTGTCTCTAATGTCGCCTCAGAAGGCAATAAGCAATATTTTAAGTTCGATACGACTCTACCAGGCAATAGCAATAGCGGTCATTTATACGGCATCGATCTTTCGTCGGAGGAGAAAGAGGCATTGGTCGAGTATATGAAGAAGCTCTAGATTTTTAATCTCACGCAGAGGCGCAGAGGCGCAGAGGAGGGAAAGAGGAATGAATATTTATGCTAAATGGTTTGGGCGGGTTGTCTGGTTGGGGATTGTTGCCAATCTGTTTTTTGTCATTCCCCTATTTTTCTTTCCAGAAACTTTGCTTTCTCTGCTAAATATGCAAATTCCCGTCCCAATTATCTGGGTGCGTGCGGCGGGATTGCTGCTGTTAGAGATTAGTATTTTGTATATTCCTGGCGCGATCGATCCCTATCGTTACAAAGCAACGGCTTGGATGTCGGTATTGGTAACGCGAGGCGGTGGATCGTCGTTTTTCCTGTGTGCTGTCTTGTTTTTTGGTCAAAGTCTGGGATTTTTAACGATCGCCCTGGTAGATCTTTTCTTCGGAATCGTCGAGGGAATTCTTCTCTATCTTGCCATGCGCGAACAGCCAGACATTCCACAAACCGCCAAGGGATTTTCCTGATTTGGTGTTGAATTAGCGCAATAGGGAGAAGAGGAAGTTTATGGAAACATTGAAGACCAAATTAGGGCGAACGATCGCTGCGATCGTGGTTATTATTCTGCTTTTAGTGGGTTCTGTGGTTTATCTCGGATGGTATAATCTCTTTCGCGAAGTGCCTACCTATTACGAGTCATCAGAGGAACATTTTAAATACGGTTCCATTGGCACAGAAAATGCCGAAGGAATGCCTTATTGGATCTGGTTGGTGCTACCGCGCCTATTCCCAGAGAAATTACCTGGTTCCGGCGGTTACACTTCTCTAGGACTGACATGGGAAGAGGGAAAAGAAACCCCTGTTGGCATTTCTAAAAAAACCATCGGTTTTCCGCGTCAGGGAATTACTTGTGCAGTCTGCCATAACGCTACCTACCGCAAAACTCCTAAAGATAAGCCGACTATCGTTCCCGCAGGGCCTTCTAATAAATTTGATTCTCAAGGCTTCTTGCGATTCTTATTTGCCTGTGCCAACGACCCTAGATTTACTGCTGACTATATCCTTCCCGCGATCGCCTATAACCATCAGTTTTCTTGGTTAGAACAACAGCTTTATCGCTATCTGATTATTCCGCAAACCAAGAAAGCAATACTGAAACAGCAGCAATCTTACGCTTGGATGGATTCTCGACCCAATTGGGGGCCAGGGCGTATCGATCCGTTTAATCCGGTGAAATTTAGAACATTAGGCCTGCCCTTAGACAATACCATTGGGAACTCGGACATGATGCCCCTTTGGAATGAAAAACAGCACCAAGGGTTTGCCTACCATTGGGATGGATTGGAAACCTCTGTGAGGGAAACCATTCGGGAAGGCGCGATCGGCGACGGTGCAACTAAAAAGTCGATTCCGATCAAAGATCTCCAGCGCGTAGAAGATTATATTACGCAACTCGACCCGCCGAAATATCCTTTTGCGATTGATCGCATTTTAGCCGACAAGGGAAGTAAGCTTTTTGAGAATAGTTGTGCTTCTTGCCATGCCTTTGGTGGGGAAAGGACGGGTACAGTCATCCCAGTTGAAGAAGTAGGAACTGATCGCCACCGCATCGATATGTGGACTCAGCAAGCAGTAGATACTTACAATCAGTACGCAGAAGGCTATGACTGGGACTTCGACAACCTCCGCAAGGTAGATGGCTATCTATCTGTCTCTCTAGATGGACTGTGGTTGAGGGCACCTTATCTGCATAATGGTTCGGTTCCCTATCTGACAGACCTCTTGGAAGTGCCCGAAAAACGCACTCCTGTCTTCTATCGAGGCTACGATGTCTACAATCCAGAAAAAGTCGGTTTTGTAGCTGAAGGACAAGATGCCCAGAAAGTTGGGTTTAAGTATGACACCAGCGTTACAGCTAATGGGAATCAGGGTCATCTCTATGGAAGCGAATTGTCTGCTGATGAGAAAAAGGCTTTGATTGAATACCTCAAAACCTTGTAAAAAATTAAATAGGTACTGCCATGACTATTGACTACTTTCTGTTTATACACGGTGTTAATACCCGTGAAGTGCGAGAAGAACCTGAATATGCTAAGGATTTAATTGAAAAAATCAAGGAACGTTTACCTGATCGCCAAGAAACCCTCCAATTCTTACCTCTCTACTGGGGTGATGTCAATAAAGAGAAAGAGGAACTGATGCCTGACTTATTAGGTAGCGATCGGTACTTAGAGATTCAAGATTTACTCACAAATGAAACTGGATTGTTTGACTTTTTGAAAGAACCTTTGAGCCAAACAACTTTAGCTCTGTTGCAAGGGGGCGATGCTCATGGTAGCTACTGGCGCAGTGAGAAGGTGGTCAAAGAAATCAGCAGCGTTTTGCTTTAATAACAAGCTTAAATACAGCAATTACGAAAACAGTCGCTTGTCAATTTTGGGAGAAAATTACTATGAAACCCTATCTACCTCAGCAAGAACCCAATCCCTCTGCTAGAGAAAATTGGCTCAAAAGAAACCGAGAAGATTACCAATTCGACCATAATTTTCTAGCTCCGATTCCCATACTAGATCGCGTACCCAAACAAGAATACTTTTCTGCCGAATATACAGCCAAGCGCTTGGCTAGTATGGCAAATCTTCCCGCTAATATGCTGGCGGCCAAAGCCAAAAATTTCCTCGATCCTTTAGATACCTTAGAGGAATACGAAGACTTGTTGAATCTGCTCCCCAAACCCAATCTCATCCCCCACTATCGCACCGATTCATTTTTTGCCGAACAAAGACTCTCTGGGGCTAATGCGATCGCCACTCGTCGGATTGACGATCTACCTGAAGATCTGGCGCTCGACAATAGTCATTTTCAGCAAGTTTTAGGTGCCGATCGCAACCTAGATACAGCCCTCAAAGAAGGAAAATTATATTTCTTAGATTACCCCTTAATGGAAAATATTAAAGGGGGAAATTCTGAAAGTGGCAGAAAATATCTTCCTAAAACCAGAGCCTTATTCTATTGGCAAAGTAATGGTTCACCTCAAGACGGTTCTCTGGTTTCCGTTGCCATTGAACTCAAGAGTGAGTCAGGAAATAATAAACTCGTTTACACCTCCAAAGATGCTCCCCTAGATTGGTTTTTTGCCAAACTTTGTCTACAGGTTGTGGAAGCTAATCATCAAGAACTCGGTTCTCACTTCTCTTTTACCCATGCTGTCATGGCTCCTTTTGCGATCGTTACCGCCAGACAGTTGGGCGAAAATCATCCTATTGCGTTACTCCTCAAGCCCCACTTCCGATTTATGCTATTTGACAATGACTTGGGCAGAAATCAATTCCTACAACCAGGAGGCCCAGTAGATCGCTTTATGGCGGGTACTCTACAAGAATCTCTCACTTTCGTAGCTCAAACCTATCAAACCTGGAGCATACAAGATTTCGTCTTCCCAAACCAGATTAAGAACCGGAAGATGGATAACCCTGAACTTCTTCCTCACTATCCTTTTCGGGATGATGGTTTATTAGTGTGGCAGACTGTCCAAGATTTTGTTACTAATTATCTCAAACTCTATTACAAAACCGCACAAGACTTAAGTGAAGACTATGAGTTGCAAAATTGGGCGCGGGAACTGGCGGCTCAAGATGGAGGTCGTGTCAAAGGGATGCCTGAGAAAATAGAGACGCTAGAGCAATTGATTGAAGTTCTAACCGTCGTTATTTTTACCTGTGGCCCTTTGCATTCTGCTTTGAATTTTCCCCAATACGAATACATGGCATTTGTACCGAATATGCCCTATGCTGCCTATCACCCAGTCCCAGAAACTAAAGGAATCGATCTGGCAACTATTATGAAGTTCTTGCCCCCCTTTAAGCAAGCTGCGGATCAAGTCTTTTGGACTATGGTTTTGACATCTTATCACTATGACAAATTGGGATTTTATGATGAAGAATTGGCCGATCCTCTAGCTCAGGAAGCTGTCGTTCAATTCCAGCAAAATCTAGCTGATGTGGAAAGGCAAATAGACATTAAAAACCAAAGTCGTCCGGTTCCCTATCAGTACTTTAAACCCTCCGAGATTATCAATAGCATCAATACTTGAGTTTAATTACTCTATTGCACAGATGAGAATGGATCTGGAGAAAAGGAATGACCGATCGACAAGTCACCGTTACTGCTCGCATTAAAGTTAAATCTGGTCTGGAGGAAAAGTTTAAGCAAGAATACTTGCCCATCGTCACTTTAACTGTTGCGGAAGAGGGTTGCCTTAGTTACAACCTATATCAATCTCAAGCTGATCCTTCAATATTTATGCTGTATGAAAAATGGATGAGTAAAGAAATTTTAGACCAGCACTTACAAATGCCCTACATTAAGGCAATCAGTGAAAAAGCGAGTGAGTTTTTGGCAGAACCGGTGGAAATTAATTTATGGGAGCAAATTTCCTAGAAATTGTTTGCCTATAACGGGGAGATGTATTTAAGATGACTGCCAAAGTCTTATTGTATGGTGCCACTGGATACGTTGGTAAACTGATTGCTCAATTGGCGAAAAGAGAATCCCTAGACATCATTCTAGCGGGACGAAATCAGGAGTTAGTTGCCGCACAAGCCAATAAATTAGGTCTAGAATTTCGAGTTTTTAGTCTCGATAGTGCCGCAGCAATTGAAAGAGCGATCGCCGATGTTTTCGTAGTTCTCAATTGCGCTGGACCTTTTTCCTTGAGTGCAAAACCTTTGGTAGATGCTTGTCTAAAAGTGGGCACTCACTACACAGATATAGCAGGAGAAGTATCTGAGTTTCAAGCTTTAGTTGAGCGGGATGCAGAAGCTAAGACTGCGGGAATAATGCTACTTCCTGGTATCGGATTTGGTGTTGTTCCCACTGACTGTTTAGCTGTATACCTCAAATCTCAGTTGCCAACAGCTAACAAACTAACTCTAATCTATGAAACCGAAGGAGGTGTATCTCAGGGAACTGCAAATACAGTTCTCCCCAATCTTCATTTGATGGGTGTCGTCAGAAAGGAAGGCAAACTCATTTCTACTCAACCAGCAGCCAAAAGTCTGAAAATTGATTTAGGTGCTGGTTTGGTAACGGCGGTAACTAACCCTTGGCGAGCAGATTTAGTGACCGCCTATCACAGTACCAAGATCGAAAATATTGAAGTCTATACTGTATTTCCGGCTCCTTTACCTTTGCTGATGCAAATGAGTCGTTATTTAAGATGGCTATTTGATTCGTCATTATTCCAAATGGGGATCAAAAGTTTGCTGAAGACTTTACCCCCAGGACCTACAGAAGCAGAACGAGCCAAAGGAAAGACAAGGGTTTTGGGGATTGTGGAAGACGTAACAGGCAAACAAATAAAAGCAAGGCTAGAAGGACCCGAAGCTTATGACTTGACCGCACTTACGGCTATAGCAACTATCAAACACATTCTTCAAGGTCAAATCAAGTTAGGATTTCAAACTCCTGCCTCTGTATATGGGGCGAATTTTATCCTTGAAATTTCAGGAGTGAAGCGATTCGGTTAAAGAGAACACCGTCAGACGAATTCTCAATTCTAAACTGGGAAATTACGAATTATTCGGTCAAAAATTGCTATGAAAAATATCTTGTTGTGGATAGGGATAGTCCTAGCCGTTCTCTTGGGTTGGCTGGGAGTTCCCAATACTTTTTGGCAATATGTTTTCTTCCTGCGCGTACCTATTTTTATGGGTTTGTTGCTGTTTGCCCTACCTCTAATTGCCAAGTTCTTGTTACCAGCCATGCTAAAGAATTTATTTGTCCTGCGCGGTAGATGGCAATTAGCGTTTACGATCCTCGGCGCAAGCGCAGCAGGAATGGCGGTAATCCTTGTGTCACACATTATACTTCACAATGCACCCGATCGCTTTAACCTACCAGAATTGCGAAAAATTCCGAAATTATGGCAATATTTAGGGGCGATCGCTCTAGCTTTACCGACTTGGATAGCTGCCACTGACCTATCTCAAGAAGAACTCAAAGACAAAAGATGGACAGGATTTTTGGTCGGCCTGTTAGCTAGCGTGTTTTTTTTGCTTGCTTTTGAGTGGACTAGAATCTGGTTAGCCGCCAACGATTTTTTCAATCAGTTGTTTATTGCTTTTATTTCCTTATTGGCGAAACAGTCTGCCAACGGTTATCTCGATCCGACAACTGGCGAACTCACCGCCGATCATATCAATGCCTTTGCTTTCTTTTTCGTCCTCTTATCTGTTTACCTGTTCATTTTTATCGCCTTTAAACCGCGTCCAACTTCTCGTCAGCGTGAAGCACCTGCACTTTTCTATGTAATGCTGCTAGTTTCAGTAGCAACACTTTTCTTGGGAAGCCTGACTTTTTATTTCGATTACTTTCGCGTTTCTGTCTTATTTTTCTGGTTGCTTATTTCTGCTGGTATGTATTGGGTATTTGGGGTGGAGCACTTTTTTGAGCTTAAAGAAGACACTCTTAAGAACAAAAGTACTGACCAACAGCTAAAAGATTTTAAAACAGTAATCGATAAACGTCTCCAACATCAGAACCAAGAAAAAACGCTAGTCGTTGTCTGTGCTAGTGGTGGTGGAATTCAAGCAGCAGGATGGACAACTGAAGTACTGACTGGTTTGCAACATGAGGAATTGTTAGGGACTTCATTTACCAAAGCGATCGGTTTGATTAGTTCTGTCTCAGGGGGTTCGGTAGGAACGATGTACTATCTCGATCGCTTTGGTTCTCACGGTTATCCAGAAAATGGAGAACTGAAAAACATCTTTAACAGTGCTACTCAGGATAGTTTAGATGCGACTGGCTGGGGATTAGCTTATCCAGACTTGTGGCGAATCATTGCACTGCCCATCTTTCCCTCTATCCTCACCCCCACAATACTCGATCGCGGCATCGCCCTTGAGATAGACTGGCAAGGAGAGATGCAAGGCTGGGAAAAGGAGACAAACAATCCCAGAACGAAGAAATCCCTAGCAACCTGGCGAAAGCAAATCCTTCAAGGCGAAATCCCTATTCCTGTATTCAATGCGATTTTGGTTGAAGATGGTTTCCGCCTTCTGCTCTCACCCATGACTTTTGGCGAATCTTCTGAGCAAAAATACTTTGATTTTAATAGCCTTTATGGTGACTATGACATCGATGTCGTCACGGCTGCAAGACTATCAGCCACTTTTCCTTATGTCTCGCCCATTTGTCGCAACAACAAAGCTTTAACCCAAAATTATCATGTAGCTGATGGCGGCTATTTCGATAATTCTGGTTTCGTGACGGCAGTGGAATGGCTCAATGAATGGCTAGATCCCCAAAAAAATCTGAATATCAAAAGAGTTCTCTTGTTGCAAATCAATGCCTTTCCTAAACCTTCCTCAAGCAATAAGGTTAAGGGGAACGGAGGCTTTTTTATGGCGACAGTAGGTCCATTGCTGACAGTATTCAAGGTTCGAGATCCAATCCTGACATCTCGAAACTTAACGGAAGTAGAAATGCTGCAAAAACAATACCCAAAAGAACAGGTAGATCTTCGATACTACTCCATCTTCTTCCCCTCCCAATCTGAAGCACCTGAATTTTACGACCAAGAAGGTCAATATCAACCACCTCTTTCTTGGAAGCTAACTGACAAAGAAAAGCAAGCTATAAAAAAAGGCTGGAAGAGCATAAAAGACAAAAAGCAAATTCAAGACCTAAAAAAACTTTGGAAAGACGACTGGGGGATGTAAACTCTGACCCCGCATTTCTCACAAATTAATCTGTAAATCTAACACGAAACCCGGCAAGATATCTTCTCCTGAAAGGGTTGTC
>CAYTUO010000107.1:10667-11831 GCA_964441015.1 uncultured Pleurocapsa sp. | reverse complement strand
TTCATCCCGACCCCGCGTTAGGCGACGGGGCGGGGATTCTCGCGGTTGAGGCTAAATATTCAACCAACCAGCAACGGACCCTGGTAAGGGTAACAGGATGCTAATTAATAGTAATAAAGAAAGCAACCCTAAAAAATCTCGCTTGTTATCTAGTTCTGAGACATCATTAAGAGCGGGTTGATCGAGAACGGGCATCAAAAACAGAATAATCGCCCAAAGTAGGAAATCGGGCTTGATTGTAGCTAAGAGTAACACCAACAGTCGAGTTAATTGACCGACGATCGCTGCCGTGCGCTGTCCGAACATAGCATGAACGATGTGGCCGCCATCTAATTGGCCCACTGGCATTAAATTTAAAGCCGTCACGATCAACCCAACATATCCAGCAACCGCTAAAGGATGGAGAGCGATTGCCATTCCTGGAAGCAATTTATCGCCTAGAGCCAATTTGCTAAAAACGGCTAATAAGCAAGAAAATCTGGGATCTAGGGCTTGAAAACTCAATAAACTGCTTTTTTCTGGAATAGGAGTGATGCTAGAAAGAGACAGTCCCCAAATCAGGATAGGTAAAGTAACAAGGAAACCTCCCAATGGCCCCGCGATCGCCACATCAAATAAGGCTTTACGATGAGGAACGGGCGATCGCATCTGAATAAATGCGCCAAAAGTTCCCAAAAAGAAGGGAATGGGAATAAAATAAGGCAAAGTCGTGCGAATTTTGTAATAAATTGCCGCCAGATAATGGCTCAGTTCGTGAAGTCCCAAGATAGCGATAAGTCCTAAACTATAAGGAAGCCCATCGAGCAGCAAACGAAAATCGGAGTTTAATTGTTCGACTGAATGACCGCTTATCTCGGTACCAATTAATGTTGTTGTCATCAGCGTAATCAATAGCAACCCCAACGCAAAAAACGGGCGCTTAATCTTTTCCTTTTCTCTATTAGAGCTTGGTTGAGACTGCGTCCAAGGATTGGGGACTAGCGCAAAAAATGGTTGACCCTGAAAACTTTCTTGGAAAATGAGCAAAAAGCGATCGCCGAAGGCTTTCTCAATGTTTTCTTTAATCGTTTTATAGGCCACTTCTGGGATGGAGCGTAACTTGCCTCGACAAAGAATTGCTTGCGGACGATAGTCTATCTGTTGCAGATAATAAATGCCCCAAGG
>CAYTUO010000107.1:8361-10657 GCA_964441015.1 uncultured Pleurocapsa sp. | reverse complement strand
AGAGTGGCTTCTTCAGTAGCCGTAATTGGACGAAGTGTTGATGTCCCCTCTTTAGCTTGGTCTATCTCTGTTTCGTCGGCTTTCTGAGAATCGCTAACAGTTTCCTTGACTTCGGAAGTTGGTCTTCCTATGTGAATCAACCACCAATACAACAGAGGACACAGGATAAACGGCCCGATGACTAAAAGAATGGGTGGCGGCTTATCATTGCCAAAGATCAAGAACCAAGCAGTCCAGATAAACGCGGGCGCCATCATCACTAGCCAAAATAACCAAAGTGGTGTTCGCGTGATAGTGGCAACATTCCGCTTAACGATTAAGTATGTAATTAAGCCTATTACAATTAGGATTAGTAAAAGTTCCATTTCATAAAGCCTAATTTTTTAAAGTAGCGTCAAACAATAAAAGATTAAAACGCTTAAAAGTAAAAATCGGCGCTGAAGACGATTGACAGGCATAGCCACGATAATGCAATTGTATTTCCCAGAACACCACATTTCTAGTCCATCTCAGCCTTCCTCAGAGATCCCTCCAGAAGGCTCTAAATTGGTTAAACCTCCGCGAGTTATCCTGGAAAAACTGTTTGCCTTTCCTCCCAATCGAGAAACACTGGGAGGGACTGCCTATTTCATTGTAGAAAAAGCTGGCAATATCCTGATCGATTGTCCGGCTTGGGAGGAGGAAAATCAGCAATTTCTCAGAGAAAATGGAGGAGTTCGCTGGCTGTTTTTGACGCATCGAGGTGGTATTGGCAAGAAAGTCAAGCAAATGCAAGCTGCTTTAGGGTGTAAAGTTGTTATCCAGGAACAGGAAGCTTATTTATTACCAGAGGTTGAAGTAACCGGATTTGAGCGGGAATTTTCTTTCAATTCGAGTTGCTACGCGATTTGGACTCCGGGCTACTCTCCTGGTTCCTCCTGTCTTTATTGGAATTGTCATGGAGGCGTTCTGTTCTGCGGACGACATCTGTTGAGCGATCGCCAAGGAAAACCCATGCCACTGAGGACAGCAAAAAACTTTCACTGGTTCCGACAACTGCAAAGTGTAGCTGCCCTGCGCGATCGCTTTACTGGCGATACCCTTCATTATATCTGTCCTGGTGCCAATACCGGATTTCTTAGAGGGAAAGGCGTTATTGATCGCGCCTATCAATACCTATCAGAATTGGATTTAGAGGTTTTACGACAAGCGCAACCTTTGTTGTAATACTTCTCTTCCTGAACATAATTTTTGATAAAATTTAACATAAAGTTATAAAAAAATCAGGAGTGCAACAGTCGATGGCAGGATTTTTTGGGTTGTTCGGGAGTAAATCTAAGTATGTTGATGAAGTAACCGAGCAAGATCGACAGTCTACGCAAAAGGGTGAAGCGTACTATCTCAACGCCGACGAAGCAAAAAGCCTTGGCAATGTAGAGTATATGCGCCAACCTAAAACGATTAAGAGAACGTTTCCAAAAACCCTCAGCAGTCAAGGAGGCGAGTCAGTGCAGCAAATCTCCGCAACGGAGAAAATGAAAATCAATGCTGCCCTCATCGCTTCCAATGGCTCTAATTCCAATGGAACTAAGTCAGCTACTCCAGAAATTCAACCTCAAGCAGAGCGTCGTTCTGTTGACGGTAGCATGGATATGTTCCGCAAGATGGCTCGTGAAATGAAGAAATAATTTCTTTTAGTCAATAGCAGCATATCTTGGTTAGAAGCACGGCGATCCCGTGCTTTTAATTCTGAGAAATTTGTTAAGAAAAATTAAAAAACTCAATCTATATCCCTTCTGCATAGCTGCATAGCTGCATAGCTGCCCTTCCTATCGATAAACGGGCAAAGTGAAGTGGAAGCAACTCCCGCGCTCTAGAACGCTATCCACCCAGATTTGACCGTAATGAGCGCGAATAATCTTGCGGCACATAGACAATCCTAAGCCATATCCCTCCTTAGATTCGTCCCGCTTGAGACGAAAATGCCCCTCAAAAATTCGCTCTCGTTTTTCTTCAGGAATGCCAGGGCCGGTATCGCAAACGCTGACCTGAATTTTCTGAGTCGTGCGGTGGAGGATAGAAACGCTAATCCTCCCCCTTTCTGGCGTGTACTTACAGGCATTATCGAGAAGATTAACAATAACTTGGCGAATTAATTCTGCATCGGCATAAACGGGGGGCAAATCTTGAGGGATATCGGTTTCTAGAGTCTGAGACTTAGCCTGAAACGGCTCGGCAAACTGAACCAAGATATCCTCGCACAAAGACTGCAAATAAAGTCGATTGTGATGGACTCGCAGTTCGGCATTCATACTCT
>CAYTUO010000107.1:0-8351 GCA_964441015.1 uncultured Pleurocapsa sp. | reverse complement strand
TTGCGAGCCTTCTGGTAAAGTTGCTCTCTTAGCTGTAACGTTCGCTTGGTATTTTCTCGTTCCTGCTTCTATTCTAAGGTTTCTACCGCGATTGAAGCGGCTGTTAGGGGACTTCGCAGGTCGTGGGCAAGCATAGCTAAAACCTGGTCTTTAAATTTCAACTGTTCTAAGAGTTCTTCTTTTTCTTGTTTGAGACGAAAGACCTCATCAGATAGGCGCATCAGTTCCGCAGCGTAACCCACATCATCGACTTGAGGGGACAGAGTTTGGCTAGAACCATCGGGTTCAGAACGATCTGCCATTTGCTCTTCAAGCGCTAGTTGCCAGCGAGGACACCACTTCTTCACTTGTTCGACGATATTGCTGCCTGCCAGGGTTTGTCTGGGTTCTGGAAAAATTTTAACGAGAGCCGGAGTGGCTATCAATTTAAAATGCTCAACCAGATGCGGCTGCTCTCCAATTTCGATCGCTCGTAGATTAATAGCATAATCCGTCCTCAAGCTTTGGAGATAACTTTGGATTTGCCGAATAATTTCTTGAGAACTCGGACGCTCATCAACAAACAGCAAAAGCTGGATCGACACGGGGGGTATGGGAGTGTCTTGTCCTGGGGCTATCTGCATGTTAGGGGGTTGCAACACAGAAGATTCAGTATTACGTGAGTCAGGAAGGCAACAGGCTAGACGCGATCGTCGCGTCTCGATCCTCAAAGACGTTAGCTACAACGCCTGTTTCGATCTCGATGACTTTGCATTGATAAAGAGATAGTATTTTTTATAACTTCTTTTATTTTAAGATCATTAAGATAGTATAAAATTTACTAAACTTCACACCAAATATTTATTCACTTAAATTTAAAGATCGCGGAATTACTATGGCTCTCGGCTATGTTGCTCTCGTCCTTCACGCCCATTTACCCTTCGTTCGACACCCAGAAAGCGATTACGTTTTGGAAGAAGAATGGCTCTACGAAGCGATCACAGAAACTTATGTTCCTCTCCTGCACGTCTTTGAAGGGTTAAAGCGAGACGGGATTGACTTCAAAATGACCATGAGCATGACACCTCCGTTGGTGTCGATGCTGCGCGATCCTTTACTGCAAGAGCGTTATGACCAACACCTTGCCAAGTTAGAAGAACTCGCCGCCAAGGAAATCGAACATAACGAACATAACGGGCATATTCGCTATTTAGCTGAACATTATGCCCAAGAATTCCAGGAAATTCGCACGACTTGGGAACGTTACGATCGCGATTTAGTAACCGCCTTCAAACAATTCCTCGATAGCAATAACCTGGAAATTATCACCTGCGGGGCAACTCACGGCTATTTCCCTTTGATGAAAATGTACCCCCAAGCTGTGTGGGCACAAATTCAGGTCGCTTGCGAACATTACGAAGAGAATTTCGGTCGTCCGCCCAAAGGAATTTGGTTGCCTGAATGCGCCTATTATGAAGGCGTAGAACGAATGCTGGCAGATGCTGGGCTGCGCTACTTCCTGGTTGACGGACACGGAATTCTCTACGGTCGCCCCCGTCCCCGCTTTGGCAGTTATGCTCCGATTTTTACCGAAACGGGAGTTGCTGCCTTCGGCCGCGATCACGAATCTTCCCAGCAGGTGTGGTCATCTCAAGTCGGATATCCCGGCGATCCAGCCTATCGAGAGTTCTACAAGGATTTGGGTTGGGAAGCGGAATACGAATACATTAAACCCTACATCATGCCCAACGGACAGCGTAAAAATATCGGGATCAAGTACCACAAGATCACCAGCCGTCACGCGGGTTTGTCGGAGAAAGCACTTTACGATCCCTATTGGGCAAGAGAAAAGGCGGCAGAACACGCCGGGAACTTCATGTACAATCGGGAGCGGCAAGTAGAAAGTTTGGCGGGGATGATGCAGCGTCCGCCGATTGTGGTGTCTCCCTACGATGCTGAACTGTTCGGCCACTGGTGGTACGAAGGGCCTTGGTTTATTGATTACCTATTCCGCAAATCCTGGTACGACCAAAATGCTTATGAAATGACGCACTTAGCGGATTATTTACGCCGCAATCCCACGCAACAAGTGTGTCGTCCTTCTCAATCAAGCTGGGGTTATAAGGGTTTTCACGAATATTGGCTCAACGATACCAATAAATGGATCTATCCTTACCTGCATAAAGCTGCCGAACGCATGATTGAACTGAGTAAAAGAGAAGCAGCAGACGAACTGGAAGAACGAGCCTTGAACCAAGCAGCACGAGAGTTACTGCTGGCGCAATCTTCAGACTGGGCGTTTATTATGCGAACAGGGACAATGGTGCCCTATGCTGTACGACGGACGCGATCGCACTTGTTGCGCCTTAATAAGCTCTATGAAGATATTAAGGCAGAGAAGATCGATTCGGGTTGGTTGGAAAAAGTAGAAGCGATTGATAATATCTTCCCGAAGATTGATTATCGGGTGTATCGACCTTTGTAACTATGTATCGGGTAGGCTAGGGTACGCTCAGCCTACTTTACTCTACAATTAGGGTTTCTGCCTAAGTCTTAAGTAAGCTAGAATATCAGCATTGGGCGATTAGCACAGGGGTTAGCGCGTCTCCTTCACACGGAGAAGGTCACTGGTTCAAATCCAGTATCGCCCATAACTCAAAAGAAAATATCACTATTACCCTAGAGGATTCAAGGCGAGAAATCTTGCTGCTTCCTCTGCTTGAAGCGGCTGGCTGAACCGATACCCCTGCATTTCCTCGCAATGGAGGCTGCGTAAGAGTTCGACTTGTTGTTGAGTTTCCACGCCTTCGGCTACTACTTTTAGATTCAAGCTTCTTCCCAAGGTAATTAACGCCGACAGAAGTGCTGTATCTTGGGAGTCCTCTTTGAGTTCTCGCACGAAGGACTGAGCAATTTTTAAGGTATGGAAGGGCAGTTGTTTGAGATAACCCAGAGAAGAACAGCCAATGCCAAAATCGTCCATAGAGATATGAACCCCTAGCTGGTGGAATTCTCGCAGTACCTTACCAGTCAATTCTACATTATTAATAATTGCGGCTTCCGTAATTTCTAGTTCTAGCCAATGAGGATGGAGTCCCGTTTCCTCCAATACCTCACCAACCATTTTCACAATCTCTGGGTGGTGCAGTTGTCGGGGAGAAAGGTTAACCGATACGGGGAGCGAAGGCAAACCAATTTTTTGCCAAGCTTGATTTTGCAGGCAGGCGGTTTTGAGAACCCATTTGCCAATGGGAATAATGAGATCGGTTTCTTCAGCTAAGGGAATAAATTTGCTGGGTGACACGGCTCCAAAGCGAGGGTGTTTCCAGCGTAACAAAGCTTCCATGCCGTGAATTTCTCCGCTACTGGCATTGACTTGCGGCTGATAGTACAGAGCAAATTCTTGGTGTGTTAGGGCTTGAGAGAGAAGATTCTTTGCCTTAAATAACTGGATGGCCTTGGAATCGATCTTTGTGTCGTGCAAGGTGGAAGTATTGGCATTTCGTTCCTTGTTTCGGCGCAGATTTTCTGTTGCCTGTTGTACAAGTATGTTCGCGTCGCATCCGTCTTGAGAATAGAGCGCTATGCCAATCTGACTTCTAAGCTGAAGGTTTTGTCCCGACAGTTCAAACGGCTGATTGAAAACAGCTAAAACTCTTTGAGAAATTTTGTTGACATCCTCGACACTGCTAATTCGAGGCAAGAGTATGGCAAACTCATCCCCTCCCCAGCGAGCGACGATATCGCCAGAACGAAAACAGGCGTTCAGACGTTCGGCACAGCATTTCAACAAGCGATCGCCGACGGGATAACCGAAGACATCGTTAATGTGCTTAAAGCAATCGATATCTATCTAAACAACCCCTACGAGGTTTTGATTGTTTTTGGCATTGGAAAGGGCGATAGAGAGATACTCATTAAACAAAACTTTATTGGGTAGATCGGTTAACGGATCGCGAAAAGCTTGTTCTTGAATGGTTTCTTTACTCATTAATTTGTCTGGGTGAGGATCTGCCAGGGTTACACTTGCCGTGCGAAATGACGAGCCAATAGTTGTTGTTGCGCTAACTTGCTGTTTCCCTACAGTCCCTACAGTGCCATTTCTCAAGCGATCTATATTGATGGAAGTATCCGACCAATGAGTGATGCTGTGATAGCTGGCGTTAACATTACAACCAAAATTAATTAAATCCCCATTTTTAAGTTCTTTAACAAGACATTTTTCTCCGTTGACAAATATGCCATTGACACTTTTATTTCCCTCTAGATCGCCATCTAAAATCCAGTAGGAATAACTATTTGTTTTAGAGTTTAATCTTCTAATTAAAGTTGCGTGTTTGCGAGAAACTTGTTTGGAATTAATGACAATTGAATTACCTTTTTGACGCCCCAGAGAGTAGGTAGATTCTTCAAGGGAAATTGTTCTTCTATATTTGTCGTCTTCGATCACTAAAACATGAGAACCTGATTGAGATTGAGATTGAAAATTAACCATTTTACCTAGCTCCTGATCGATATTTTTTTGATTAAAAATTTAAATGAGAATCCAAATTGTCTTTTTTTGCAATTATCCTGCCATTTCTGCTTGAAAAGTCAAAAAGTGAATGACCTCTTCTGTTGGGATAGGTTTACAAAACAAATATCCTTGTATGGCTTCGCATTGCAGATTTCGTAATAGTTCGAGTTGCTGCTGCGTTTCTACGCCTTCTGCGATAACTCTCAAATTCAGCCCGCGTCCCAAGGCAATTACGGCTGCAATAATAGCTGTATCGCGGGAATTATCTTTGAGATCGCTGACAAAAGATCGATCAATTTTAAGCGTATGCAAGGGAAATCGTTTGAGATAATTTAAAGAAGAGTAACCCGTACCAAAATCATCTAAAGAAATCCGAACGCCAATTTGCTGCAATCTTTCTAAAGCCTGACAAGCAAAATTGACATTTCCCATGATGGTGGTTTCTGTAATTTCTAATTCCAACCATTGAGGATCTAGTTCGGTTTCTTCCAAAATTTGCGCTACCATTTCTACGAGATTAGCGTTTTGGAATTGTCGAGCCGAGAGGTTGACAGAGATTTTAAACGGTGGTAATCCCAATCTTTGCCAGGCTTTGTTTTGGGTGCAAGCTTTCTTGAGAACCCACTCGCCAATAGGGACGATCAGTCCAGTGTCTTCAGCAAGCGGGATAAATTTAGCTGGCGAGACGAGTCCTAATTCTGGGTGATTCCAGCGCAGGAGTGCTTCCATGCCGACGATCTTTCCAGTCTGAATATCGACTTGAGGCTGGTAGACGAGGAATAACTCTTCTTTGGCGATCGCTTGGTGCAGAAGATATTCCAGTTTTAACAACTCCGAGACTTGAGAGGTTATGGTCGAGCTATAAAACTGATAGCGATCGCGGCCCTTTTCTTTGGCGCGATAAACCGCAGCATCGGCATTTTTGAGCAGGGTTTCAGGATCTTCTCCATCTTGAGGATAGAGAGCGATACCCAGGCTACTCTTGATATACAATCTCTGTTCGCCTACTTCAAAAGGCTGCTTGAGGTCTTCTATCAGTCGTTGGGCAAGCTTGCCAGTTTCCTCTGCATTTTTAATGTGGGGCAGCAGTAGGGTAAATTCGTCGCCTCCCCATCGGGCCAGGGTATCGCCATCCCTCAGATTGGAATTTAGGCGTTGGGAAAATAGTTTTAAGAGGCGATCGCCAACGCTGTGACCTAATGTATCGTTGATTTTCTTGAAGCCGTCGAGATCGAGAAAAATAACTGCCATCTGAATTTGATTTCGATGGGCATTGGCCACAGCAAGGGATAATTGCTCGTGAAAAAGAGCGCGGTTGGGCAGATCGGTGAGCGGATCGTGAAACGCTTGATACTGCAAAATTTCCTCTGCCCGTTTCCGTTCTGTAATATCAAAAATATAACTTCTAATCAGTTTACTTTCTGAGAGGTAATGAATGTGTTGTTCAAAGACTTCCTGTCCAACTTTCACTTCACGAATTAGTAAGTTACCGTTTCGATGCTGCTCCCTTGCTAGTAATTCTTTGAGAATAGGATGCTCTAGTTCAGCTTGATGAATATTGGAAAATTTTAAGCTGGCGGCTGAATTTAAATAAGTGATTTGACCATCCCAATTAATTTCAATAATTGGATTGGGACTTAATTCTACCAAAGAAGCTAATTTGGCGAGATTGACATTATTTACGTCTTCATCACAGGTCTGGGTGATAATCTGCGTTTGTTTAAATTGATCTTTTGAAACATTTAAATTCATAGATGTTTCCAAGACTGGTTCGCTGTCTTGAAAAGGATCGCCCGTCAACCGATAGGAAGAGTTATTAATAATGTAATAACTCATTTTTATATCATCAGATAAGTTAATTAGATCCCCATGTCTAAGCTCGTGTTGAGAACATTTTCTGCCGTTGACAAAGATCCCATTTTTACTGATATTTCCCTCTAAGTCCCCATCGATAATATAAAAAGAATAACCGTTGTCTTCTTTGTCCTTTTTCCTTAAAATAGTGGCGTGTTTGCGAGACAACTTTTGAGAAACAATCGCAATTGAGTTGCTCGTATGGCGACCAATTGAGTATTGGGTTTCTTCAAGAGCAACTGTCCGTCGAAAATTGGGAGCGTCAATCACCAAGATGTGGTTAACTTTTTTTAAATTGTCTACTAGGGTTAACATCTTGTCTTGTCCTAAGAGCAGGTGTTTAGAGGAGATCTAGTAATGAGCGCATTGAAATTTCCCTTTACTAATCATTAGTGTGACTCTTAAAGAGCGATCGCTCAATAACAGCTATCACCTACTATTCGTGATTTCGATCGCAACGGCTTGACTATGAAACTTCAACAAAAGAGAACGTCAACAAAAACTCGCCAACACCGCCGTCGAGTGGTTCAGATCCAAATCCGCGACGGACGTTTTCAAATCTTGGGTCTGGGTGCCTGGTATTCCTACTGGCGCGATCCGTATCACTTGATGCTCACCATTCCCTGGTCTGGATTTTTGGCGATCGTGGCTTTATCCTATCTAGCTACTAATACCGCGTTTGCTTTGGCTTACCTGGTTGGCGGAGATTGTATCGAGAATGCTCGACCTGGCTCTTTTTTAGATGTTTTCTTTTTTAGCGTTCAGACGCTAGCCTCCATCGGCTATGGAGCTATGTATCCCAAGACGGTTTACGCTAACATTATCGTGACGATTGAAGCAATGGTCGGTTTGGTGGGAATTGCTGTCTGGACGGGACTGGCGTTTGCTCGATTCTCTCGTCCCACGGCTCGCGTTATCTTCAGTCGCGTGGGACGGACACCGCTACATTGACTACAAATATTTTCATGATGTCGTCGCGATCGAGTAGAGAGAGGAGAAAGAGAAAGCTTTCAAGCGGTAGGTCAATATTTACCTGACTGATGGAAGGTGACAAGCGATCGCGCTGTAATTATTGTTAGAAGTATAGATAGATAGTTTGATGGGTAATACACACCCTTGAATAGGAGGTGACAATTAATCGTGTTGCAACTATTTTTAGGAACTTGTACTTGGATATTGGTTGGAGCGATCGCTTGGAGTCTTGGGAAGTCTTTTAGCGAGGGAATCGCCTATTTGAAAAAATTGCATCAAATTCCTTGCAGTCGTTGTGTTTTCTTTACAGGAGATTATCATTTAAAGTGTACGGTTCATCCTTTGATAGCTTTGTCGGAGAAGTCGCTCGACTGTCGGGATTTTGAGCCTAAATCTAACACTCTAACCCCTCCAGCATTTAACTAACTTGTCCGAGTTTCAAAGGTAATAGCGCAGGCGAACTACAGTACCCGTCTGCCAAAAACCTATCTCAGCTTTTTGAGAGGAGATTTGTATGTCTGCACAACCCGATGTCCTTTGGATTAATACGAGTCCTAGTTTTCAACGTTTTGATCGCTTTTTGATTCGCTACCTCTCTCATCAAGTTTCTATTGCACAATGGGAGTATCTTCAAAACCCAGACGAACCCAGTTCTCTAGATATCGCTCTAATCCTGCTTCACGATTATCTCAAGTCTTGCCGCAAGCCGCTACATCTAATCGGTCATAGTACGGGAGGGTTGCTAGGATTGCTTTATGCACGCCAACACCCAGAAAGAGTGAAATCGCTAACCTTGTTAGCTGTAGGAGTCCATCCCGCCATTGACTGGCAGGCACACTATTATACTATGTGTCAGCTTTTGCCCTGTAGCCGCAAAATAATTTTAGCGAAGATGGTTCACAATCTCTTTGGCTATCAGGAAAAATCTAGCACTCAAGCGCTAGTCGAACTTCTGGAGCAAGATTTAAATTCTTCGCCTTCACCCCATTCCCTTTACCAACAGATTGCTATTCCTCCTGGCGGCGTATCC
>CAYTUO010000106.1:1068-11879 GCA_964441015.1 uncultured Pleurocapsa sp. | reverse complement strand
GATCGCATACTGTTGACCATCGTAAAGGGCCGCCATCGGTACTTTCTGCAAGCGCCCGTTTGCTACGAATACGAGGTTCTCAATTCCATTGGCAGCTAACTCTGTCTCGAAAGGTCGGATTAACCAATCATAAATCTGTGCAAAAATTGGCAAAAGCTGCTGAAGATTTTCTTTTAACTCTTCTGGATCGGGATTAGAAGTAGACAAAATGTTGCGAGCAGAGTTATTGATGGTTGTATTGTCTAGGTAGTCATAAAGTCGATCTAAAATGTCGTTCACTTCTTGCTCGCCAATGGGCGTTACCGCTTTCTGTAAGGGTTTTCCTGGTAAAGAAAGAATCACTTCTAAGCGGTCTGGCAAAACAATCGGATAGAGGACGGCTGCTTTAGAATCGATATCATCCACCCGTACTGCGATGTCAGCTTCCTGCGAACAGGGATCTTGGAAAAAATTATCTAGTTCTGCCAGTTGCAAAGACTCGATCGCCTCTCTTGCCAACTCCAAGCGATTCTTTGGCATTTTTTTCGCATTTTTTTCCGGCTTAGCACTGGGATTCGATAAAATTAAAGCGTTCAATTCATCTTCAGCGAGATCGGTTTTCAAGAGCAAATCCACTAAATCTAAATAGATGGGTTTAACCTCCTGGAGAAAATCAAACTGAACATCTCGACCATTAGCATTTAAATCACTGCGTAGGAATTGAAGCGTATTGAAAGCAGCCGCATAAGCCGCGATCGCTCCTTTGGTATCCTCTTGCTCCCTCAACAAGCTTCCTAACTGAGATTGCCAGAGATAGACGATCTCTCTCGCATTTCCATTGAGATTTTGTTCCTGAGCTAGACTCAGCGCTTGTCGCGTCAAATCGTTTGCCTGACTCAACTGTCTTTGTTGGTAGTACAGTTTGCCCAGAGAGCCGAGAGCATAAGTTTCTGCTTGCTTGTCCCCTACGGTTCGAGCCTGTTGTAGCGCCTCATTCAATAAGGGAGCCACTTTATCTGCTTGTTTGCTTTGCATCAGACTTTGAGCATAATTAATCCGAGCATAAATGGCTGCACTACTCGCCCCAAGATCAGTCAAGTTAGACTCTATTTGCGCTTGTAGAGATAATGCATTCTCGTTCAGTGCTAACTCAAATTCAAAAAGAAAATCTTTGGCCCGCTCGACTAACTCAAACTCATCAAACCTAGACCAAGAAGCGATGCGGCGATCTGTTGCTTTGCGCCACCAATCTTGAATGTCTAACAATAACTTAAAATGATTGAGTCTTGCCTGAATTTGAGAAATGGATGGAGACGATGAAACTGTTGCCGCTTGAGTATAATTCTGAAAAGCTTTCTCATAGGGAGCTAGCGCGGCTTTTTGAGATTTTCGGTCGATAATTTCAGTCACCTCTTCATAGTCCCAGCGATCGCGGATTTGGTTTCCCAAAGCTGCTTCGACATTGCCCAAACTTAGTAGAGTAGCACTTGCCTCAGAGGTACCCTCAGCCACGGATAGACTGAGTTGCAAGACAGCTTCAGACTCCGATAAAAGTCCCTGTCGGCGCAGCACATCACCCATACCGCGCAATCCGATCGCGTCAGTTAAGGAAAGAGACACTTGCTGTTGAGAAAGACGCTCAACTAGGCGATCAATCTCTTCTGAGCTACAGTCTGGGTTTTCACTAGCAAACACTTGCAATAACGTTTTACAAGCCCTTGGATACAGCCCTAAATCTTGGAGAGCCTGCGATCGATTGATCAAACTCTTAATCATCCCAGAGCGATCGCCCAATTGCTCGAAGGCATCAGCCGCTTCCTGCCAAAGTTGGGCTGCTTCGTCGAACTGTCCGACATTGTAACGCTGTTGACCTTCCCGTGCCAATTCCAAGGCATGACTGGGAGAATTTGCCCAAACAGGGATGCTTAAAGCGACAACCAATCCCAAGAAAACGAACAAAATTAATCCCGCAATCCGACGACAGTAGCTGGCGATCGCCTTTTTCATACCCAATTGCGCTCTTCGAGATAACTTTCTTAGCGCTCTCTTTGCGCCTTGGCGCGACGGACGCTTGAAGTGCGGACGCAGGTTCCGCACGCGCGTCCTCCTCTGCGTGAAATTTAAATTACCCCTTTGAATACAACTTACTATCAAAATGGATTGTATTGCACTTGAAAATACACGCCGTTTTCTTGCCATGTTCGCTTCCTCGAATCAATGTCCAGCAAAGGAATCCCCCAGTCCAAACGAGCCGTAAACTTGTCCCCCATCTGCCAAAGTAAACCGACACCGATTCCCATCAAATTCTGGGGTTCTGGATTGTTGCCATTCGCATTCCAAACCTTACCAAAATCGATAAACGGTGCTATCTGCAAGGTTCCTTCTACCTCTGGTACGTGGGCGACGGGCAAACGCACCTCTGCCGAAGCAAAAAGACCGCTATCGCCGAGAAGAGCATCCTGACGGTATCCTCGTACCGTAGCTTGACCGCCCAGACTAAACTGTTCTCTAGAAAGGAGAGAATCCCCTGTCAGTTGCAAGTCAGTACGCAGTAATAGGGTAGGGTTAAAGACTGGGTTGTCTGTTGCCGTATTTAGGCGGCGCAAATAGAGAAACTGCCCCCGCCAAAGAAAGAATCGGCTATCTGGTTCGCTGTCGTTGACGGTAGCATCGAAGGCACCAATGCCGAGACTAAATTGGGAGCGTGCGGCTAGAACATCTTGACTGCTGCGCTGGAGCCATTCTTGCGTAAAATTCAACTCCGAGATCCGCGTTTCTCCCGCTTCATTTGCCCCTGGAAACAGAGGGAAGTCAACTCCCAAGATAGAAGAATCGCTCTCCCGCCTTGCTGCTGTGAGACTGAGAGCCAATTCTCGCGTCACTTCTGGGGTTGCTTGCCGAAGAACTGGCTGGCGATAAGTGAGTTCAAAATCGCGCGTGTCCGCCTCGATATCGAGATCGTCAAAAGGTGGCTCGACAATATCGTTGTCTGTATACTGGAAGCGAAAACTCAGGGTGCCATTGTCAGGATTAACTGGCAAAGTATAGCTAGTCTCAATCCTATTGCTGCCATCCGTATTGCTGTAGGCTAAACTTACCCCATCTCCCCATCCGAAGAGGTTAGCTTCCGAGATTTCAATTGCGCGCTCAAAACTCCCGACGCTGGGGTTGCGATTGTTATTAAGATTCAATCCGACATTAAAGGTTTTTGCCCCGACGGCCGAGATTTCTAGGAGATTCGTACCGGGTTGAGTTCCGGCAGAGAGTTCGGCTTTCAAACTGTCAATCAGGGGATCGAATTGTAGAAGTTGCAAGGCTTCTTGAAGGCGGTTGATATTGAGGGGTTTTTCTGTGGCTATGGCGATGCGATCGCGAACGTAGTCTGGATTCAGTCTTCCTTTAACAATCTTGACCTTGATCGCTTCCAAGCTACCTTCGACAATCTGAATTTTGACGCTACCTGATTGAATTTCTTGACTGGGAATATAAGCCCCCGAAGTAATATAACCGTTTTGAACGTACAGTTCGGTAATTTTATTGGCCGCTTGCAGAAGTTGGGCAAAGGCGATCGGTTTGCCGATAAACTCAGCAACTGCTCTGTTTAATTCTTCTTGACTGAATGCGGTATTGCCAACAAACTCAAATTCTTTGACGGTAATGGTTCCTGGAACGTCGAGAACCCGCTCAGGAGTTGGAGGCGCGGTAAAAGAAGACTGGAGGAGATTTTCTAAAGGAGGAAGCGGACTGGGGTTAGCTCCTTCTGGGGGAGGGGGATTGGCGGAGGCAATAGACTGCGCCCTCACCCAAAGAGGATCGCAGAGCAGGAAAAGTAGGAAAAGCCAAGAAAATTTCCAGCCGCCTTCACCTCGTCCTCGTAACTTCTCTTTAATGAGCATGGCAGTTCGCTGAAGTTAACCCAGAATCGTGAGGAGTAGCCGTGGGGACTTGGGTGGCGAGAACGACCGTGCCGCGATCGCTAACATACCAGCCTTGAGCAGGAGGCGGTAGATCTGACGCTTCTGGCTCTTCTAAAGTTCCCCCAGAATGGGATGGAGAACCTGCGCTGGGTTCAGGAGACTCAAAACTCACCAAAGCTTCGCTACTGAGGGCTTCGCTGGGTCGGGGAGGCAATCCCCCGCGTCCGGTAATGGTAAACTCGTTCTTAGCCTGCCCTTGAGTTGCCGAACACGCCAGGGCCACTACATCTTCAGGTTTAGCTAACTGCTCTGGTACATCGAGGACTTCAAGGCTAGTATCGGGATCGAGGGTAGAAATCTCCACGACACCATCTAATCCCAGGTTGGAACTGGCGCTAATCTGACAATCCTCGCAGCGAAACAGTCCTTGAGTATCGATCTCGATGTTTCCTCCCCTACCGCGAATCGCATTAGCAATAATGTCGCTACTTTCAAGCAGCACTAAGGCATTGGCGTTAATGGTGATATTGCCGCCCGTTGCCTTGGTAAATGTGGCTGTAGATATTCTGGCCCCACCCCGGACGACTAACTGCTGGGTTGCAATTTCAATTCCCCCTCCCTGTCTTACTCCCACTGTTTGAGGAGGCAAGGGACTAGGAATCTGTCCTCCTGGGAAGAAGCCGAAGCCACCCAATTCCGCGCTGATAGCACCTTCGTTGTCCAGAAAAATCGAGCCAGCATTAACCTCTAGCGTCCCCGCATCTCCAAAGCCAAGGGAACTGACGGATGCTTGAGCGCCATTAGTTACGGAGAGAGATCGCGCCCTAATCCTCACATTACCGGCATTGCCCACTGCTTTAGAGTCTACGGTACTCAGGACAGCGCTAAAAGTCAACTCGCCATCGCTATTGATCCCCGATCCATCCAATACCACCTCATCGGTAGCGGCGATCGCGATATCCCCTGCATTGCCCACTCCAAAACTACTCGCTCTGAGGTTCCCTCCCCTAGTCACGTAAAGGGAACCCGTCGTGATGTTAATGTTGCCTCCCTGTCCGACTCCCCCCTCTCTGACTCGGCTTTCGGCATCTCCATTATTATCAAAGATAACCGTATCGGTAGCCGTAATATTGATATTCCCTGCGTTGCCCTGACTCTCGGTTTCGGCTCTGAGATCGGAGCCGTTGCTGACCGTAACCGATTGGGCAGTGATGTTGATATCCCCCGCATTCCCCACTCCTCCTCTCACTCGGCTGTTGGCATCGCCTTCGCCATCGAAAACGACATCCTCGCTCGCCGTAATGTTTATATCACCTGCATCACCTTTTCCCCGATTATCAGTTATCAGATCGGAGTCGTTGAGTACTGAGACTGATCTAGCACTAATATTGATGTTCCCTGCCTTGCCTACTCCCCCCTCTTTGACTTCGCTTTCTAGATCGCTATCTTCAGTCAAGGAGACCGATCCAGCCGTGATGTTGATATCACCGGCGTTGCCAGTCCCGCTTTGGTTGGCAGATATTTGGCTGTTGCCTTGCAGATGCAAGGAATCCTGCACTTGCAAATTAATGTTCCCACTTCCACCCGATTCAGTTGTCGCAGTAATGCCGCCTTCATTGTCGAGCAAAATTGAGCCAGCACTGACCCTGATATTTCCTGAAATGCCCGACCCATCATTCCTCGCCGTAATTAAAGCGCCATCCGTAACGCTCAACTGACCCGTGTTAATCGTCAAGTTTCCAGATGCCCCGCTTGGTACGGGAGGCAAGCCAAAAATTTGTTGCAAGCTTGGGTTGACCAGATTGGCAGAGGAGGCGATCAGACTGGGAATGGCCGATCCGGGTGCCGTCCCTTTTACCTCGACTAATTCGGGAGCATTGATGGTAATGTTGCCAGCCGAACCGCTTGCTAAGGTGGAAGCAATCACGCCTCCCCCATCCCGAACGAATAATCTCGGCGTATTAATTATCAAGTTACCCGCATCGCCAGCATTGAAGGTCGAAGTGATCGCGCCACTGGGTAAAAGCGAGTTAGGTTCCCCGCCGACGATTTCTACAAGATCGGTCGCTTTTATGGTCAGATTTCCGCCTTGACCCGTGCCGAAGGTAGCAGCAGCGACGGTTCCTCCCTCTCTGGTCAGCAAACGTCCGGTGGACACTTCGTTATGCCCAGAATCTCCGGGGCCGAAGCTGGCAGCAACGATGGAACTGGTCACGCTAGGATTAATCGCACTCGCTCCAGTCACTTGCACCGACTCAGAAGCGTTGACATGGACATTGCCCCCTGTTGCCGGAGAGAAGGTTTTCGCCACGATGGTCGCCCCGTCCCCCACGGCTAACTTTCTGGTGGAAATGACGAGATCTCCTCCCCCACCGGTTCCCACGGTTTCATTGGTCAAGCTGCTCCGAATTGTTCCATCTGCATTCGTTCCGCTTACAGTTACGGACTCGGAGGCCTTGACTTTGATCGCCCCTGCTGGTTGTAGCCCTTGATTTTGAATCAAAATGAGCGATCCCTCTTGTAGCGAAAGGTTTCGTCCCTGCACGCGGATCGAGCCGCCGCTAGCCCCACTCGCATCCACTAAGGCCCGCGATCGCAACTCTATATCCTGGAAATTTGGCACGTCGCTATAGCTGAAAGTCCAACCTTGAGGTAGAGTCTTGATACCTACCAATCCTTGGGCTACGCTGCCTAACTCAATTCTTCCTGCTTCTGCTGTCAGGGTGCCGCCTTCTAGGATGAGATCGCCTCCGACTAAAGCTAGGGTTTGACCTGAGCGTACTTGTAATCCCGTTGAGTTACTGTTTGGGGTTATTGGCGAGAAGATCGGATCGCGAACGGTTAAACGGTGACCGGAACCTTGCACGCGAATGGCAGCCTGATTCTGTCCGAATTGTAAGCCAACCGGAACGCTCACTGTCAACGAGGAAGAGGATTGCGGTGCGATCGCGCTAAATTCTTTCCCATCGGCAAATTTGAGACTGCTTGCGGTACTTGCCAAAAATGAGCCGCCGATTTGAAGTTGGGCGTTGGCACCAAAATTAATCCCCCACGGATTAATCAGGATGAAATTCGCACCATAGTTTTCTCTGATCAATCCATCAATGTTGGAAGGCGAGCCGCCCGTCACTCGGCTTATAATGTTAGAAATAATGTTAGCGTTCGTGCTATTTTTAAAAAAAGCTTCGCTACCAAAGTGAACAGAAAATTCTTTAAAGCTATGGAAAAGGTTGCGATCAGCTTGTACGCCTCCAGTAATTTCAAAAATATTACCAGACTGACTGACCTGGGTTGAAAGCGTACCGTCTGAAGAGATTTGCGCTTGGGCCTGATTGTTAGTAGCTAAAGCGTACAGAGGGATACTGATAGCAATTAAAATTCTCCATGTAACCTGTTCCATCTTAGAAAAACAAGGAAGATAAAGATTATTAATGAGTATTAACTTCTTTTTTCCTCAAAATAGAGAAAATTTATCTAAAAAATAATTATTATTGAGTTTATATTCGAGCATAAATTTAGGTCAAGTCAGAGAGCAAATATTATGAACGCAAGGAAATCTTGGATTCCCATTTGGACGGCTCCGATCTTTGCATGGAGTGCTTTAGCTGCATTAACGCCGCCCAGTAATGCTACCACTGCCAATATTGCCTGCAATACTAACGCGGATACGCCAACGGTTATGGCGACTATCTCCGAACGAGGGACGGCGAAAAATGTTTCCATTCTCAGCTTTTTGCCTCAATACTTTTCCCCTCAAGCTGCCGTGCAAAAATGTCAGGAGACAGCTAACACTTTGCAGGCGCTTTATAATACGGGCAATGCCAAGTACTTGACGGCTGAAAAGCTGAACGGACAGACTGTTGTCTGCGCTGTGGAACGAAGAGGTACTGGTTGCGATCGCTACAGCGCTAAGGTATTATTTACGCTTGATCGCGCTGCTAACCCTTCTCAAGCTTTATACGATATGCTCGGCAGTGATTTTAAGCAATCTCAACCGCCGAATTCAAGAACGGTCAGTCGAATTTACTCTGATATTAAACCTCGTTGGTGGTTTTAACCCTCTTCTGTCACTTGTTGAAATGAAGGTTGCCAATTGTTAGGAAGTCGATGACAAAGTGCATGGAGATGAGGGCAAAAATCGCTCGATATCTCCACAACAGCCACATCCAGAAAAAAGACATCAAGCTCAAAAATAGTACTAGATAAGTAAAAGGTTCGTGTTTTGGAAGAACTTGAGACCAGAACCAGGCATGGATTAAACCGGAATAAACTGCGTAAACTACATATCCAAAAATAAAGGCTAGGAGCGAAGAGTTAGGATAGATTTTTTGTCCTAAATAACAGCCTAACAAGAACCAAAAAATAAACATGAATTGTTCGAGTACTCCGTTGAGTAGGCAAAACAAGAGTAAATCTGAAAGCTGATAATGACCTGTTTCCTGCTTCAAGGTAAACAAGATAGAGACAGTTGATGCCAGAAGCGTTGTTGACCAACCTAGAACTAGAGAAACATAATAGCCTTTTTCTCGCTCAGACAAGTTGATGGCTCGACAGGGATTGAGCAATGAAGTAGCCAATTTTTTATTGACAATCACTAGAATTCCAACTATCGAACAGAACAGCCAATAAATCCAAATATTTATCTCGATCGACACGGTATTATTCTTAGAATCGGTTCGATATACTACTTGGCGTACTAAAATTTGACGTGCGGAATGTGGGATAAGAACTTATCTTGGAGTCGGAATTGATTGCCCAACCCAGATCTCGACATTTTTTCCGAAGCTTGCGATAGGTAATTAATAAAGCATCTGACGGAAGAAAAACTTCATCCGTAAAGTCGTAGGGAACTACTTTGGTTTGCTTTTATAGTTAAATTAAAGTTTGCTTAAGAAAGTGATCTATGTCAATGACTGATGACTTGAAGCGTTAAAGCAAAAAAAGAAATAAACATTGGTATTTTTCAAAGAAGTCTAATATTCACGACCGACGGACTGACTTTGGGAGCATCCCAAATGTGTAATTGTAGTGTGGAAAGCGAAGCGGGTGCGGAGTACCTCGCGTCTCGACGAGCGAATCTCCCAAGGCGAGCAAGATGTATGCGCTGTCACGCACGCTACGATGAGCGCACTACCTATGATAAATTTGCAAAAATGGGATGCTCCCCTTCTTTCAAGAAGGGGACAATCCAAAATCCAAAATCTAAAATCTAAAATCGAAGTGACAAATTGCACAGAACTTTAACTTGTCACCAATGCATCCTGTTTTTGGCTTCTTCTGCCGCTTGGTAATCGGGTTTGAGCTTGAGAGCTTCGTCAAAAGCAGCGATCGCCTCTGGAAAGTTGGCAAGATCGCCAAGCGTCAACCCCAGATAGTACCAAGTTTCTGCTTTTTGCTCGTTTGTCTGTTGGGGAGCGTCGAGCATCTGGTTAAATTGGGCGATCGCTTCGTCGTATTGTTTTAAACCTTGAAGAGCTATTCCTCGCCCTCGCTGAGCGGCAAAGTAGTTGGGACTGTAGGCTAACGCTTGTTCGTAGGCTTTAAGGGCTGCTTCGTAGTCTTGCTTTTGCGATAGGACTTTACCTTGGTGGCTGTAGGCAACTGATAGCTCTCTGGTGATCGCCTCTTTCCCCTCAACTTTCTCGCCCTGTTTGAGAAGCTTTATGGCTTTGTTAATGGATGCGCTCGCTGCATCGGTTTGGTTGAGCGCCAGTAGGGATTCAGTTTTGTTAATCCAGAAAACAGGATTTTTCGAGTCGATAGCAATAGCTTTGTCAAAGACGGCGATCGCTTCCTCGTATCGCTTGAGGTTATATAGCGCCTCTCCTTGGCAATTCCAGGCATAAAAGGCTTTTGGCTCTATAATCGTTGCTGTCGAACAAGATTCCCGCATTTTCTCGTATTCTTTTAGGTTAGCTAGTGCATAGCCTCGATTAGTCCAAGCTTGATAATAGTTGCTATCGAGTTTCAGAAGCTTGTCATATTTTGCGATCGCTTTTTTAGATTGTCCTTGGTTGAATAGATCGTTACCTTGTTGGAAAAGCGTTTTTGCTGCTAAATAGTGGTAGATCTTCAGGCTAAAAACGATCGCGCCAGCGATACCCAGTCCAAATAATAGCCTTGTAGCAAGGGTTCCTACGAACTTAGATCGGGACTTTCTCTTCTTTCTGGGTGCAGAAGTAATGACGGGATCGGTTTTGTTCGAGACATGATTAACCTTTGCCAACGTTGAAGCTCTCAGGCTTTTATCTAACTCTTGAGATAGCCAATTAACATCAAAAACAGCCTTATAAATCCGATTAGCAATTTTTAAGCTATCTCCCTGCTTGACGACTAATCCCAGATTTAACAACTCTGTTTGTTCTGGAGTATTGTTAGCGGGAACATTTCCCTGTCGCCAAATTTGTCGATACAACTTCAACAACCGAAACGGATCGCATTGTTGATTTTCGAGCAGGCGCTGCCGTATGATTCGCAAAGGCTCTGCTGCTGCTTGAGTTTCCCAGTTCTCGATTAAAGAATTTTGCACTATCTGCTCGACTCGGAAGGCTTCCTCTCCCGCCGCAATAAACGATTCTTTCTCGGAAATCAGTTGACACAGCTTTTGCGTTAGATAGAATTGCTCGCCCGTCCAAGCCAGGATTTCTTCGAGTAAGCTGTAGGGAGAACTGGCTTTTTCCTCTAGCTTCAATAATTGCAGGCGATCGCACCACGGATGCAAGCGCACTAACTCTCTTTCAACCCAAGCGAGATTAAAAACCCTCTCGTGAATGGGGTTAGATACTCTTAAGTTATTCTCCTGCTGAACTACTAAACCTAGATTTAACAATTCTATTTGTTCTGGAGTATTATCAGCTGGGACATTTCCCTGTCGCCAAATTTGTCGATACAACTTCAACAACCGAAACGGATCGC
>CAYTUO010000106.1:0-968 GCA_964441015.1 uncultured Pleurocapsa sp. | reverse complement strand
GCTCGCCCGTCCAAGCCAGGATTTCTTCGAGTAAGCTGTAGGGAGAACTGGCTTTGTCCTCTAGTTTGAATAATTTGATTCGGATCTGACTAAAAGGTCGCAACCGCGCTAATTCTCTCTCGACCCAATCAAGATTAAAGACCGTCTCATAAATGGGGTTAGATATTGTTAAGTTATTCCCCTGCTGGACTATCAACCCCAAATTCAGCAACTCTGCTTGTTCTGGAGTATTATTAGCGCGAACATTTCCCGGTCGCAAAATTTGTCGATACAACCTTAACAGTCGAAACGGGTCGCAACGCCGATTATCCAGAAAATTCTGCCGTATTGCTGTTAAAGATTCGGATAATTTGGGGTCACTTAAATTCTCAACAGTCTCCTCTCGTTCGACGTTCCCTTCACGTTTGGGAGCGATGTAACTCAAAAAAAAGTCGATCGTGGTTTGCTTGAGCCACCCTTTTTTCACGACCAACTCGCCAAATCTAAGTCCTGTCTGCTTTTGCTCGGCGAGGATCGCCTCGATCTGGCGATCGCCTAGCAGTGCAGCTTGTTTGAGATACTGACCGATAGGTTGTTTCGCTTTCTGACTGAGTAAGGTCGGCCACTGTTCGACAAAAAAATCAGCCGTTTCTTTTTTGAGCCATCCCCGTTGCGCCAGAATTTCCCCCAGCCGCCTTTTTTCCAATTGGGTTTGTTCTTGTAGGGCTAATTCTATTTGTCTGGCAGAAACTAAGTCAGCCTGTTGTAAAACAGTACCAATGGGCTTGATAGAAAAGGTCTTGGACATGGCACTACGATGGCGCAATAGATGATGGTGTTGCAAAAGCTTCTTAAGCTTAAGGATATCGCAGTTCCGAGCGATGTCCCACCATCCTTGCCTTATCTATATTTAATCGAGGTTAAGAGCGGGACAGACGGGGCTCGAACCCGCAACTTCCGCCGTGACAGGGCGGTGCTCTAACCAATTG
>CAYTUO010000105.1:9709-12081 GCA_964441015.1 uncultured Pleurocapsa sp. | reverse complement strand
CACATGAGGACAATGCTCAGTTTATCTGGTTTTTGGTCTTAACCGAACCGTATTGACACTTTATTTGCGATCGCACCTCAAAATGGTAAAACACGAGTTTCTTGAACTAGCATTAAAATCGTCTAGTAACAATTTGTCACAGACAGGCGATCGCAACCCTTCAATCTAACCCGCAATAGAAGCCAATGACCTCAACGACAACGATTTGGGATACTATAGCCTCCGAACTCAATGGCCTAGAAATTATTACCGATCCCACCCAACTCACTAAACTCTCCCTCGACTACTACCATTTCAGCCCCATCCTAGAAGCCCAACTCAAAGATAAACGGGGCAATCTCGCGATCCGTCCCGCCACGGAAGCAGAAGTCCTACAAATTGCCAAAACCTGCCTTAAATACCAAGTTCCTCTTACTGTCAGAGGTGCAGGAACGGGCAATTACGGGCAATGTATCCCCTTAGAAGGTGGCGTAATTCTGGATCTAACTCGCATGAATCAAGTTCGCTGGATCAAACCAGGAGTTGCTTGCGTCGAACCAGGGGTGAAAATGGCGGCTTTTGACAAACAAGCTAGAGAAATCGGCTGGGAACTGCGGATGGCACCGTCTACCTATCGCATTGCGACTATTGGCGGGTTTATCGGCGGCGGTAGCGTGGGAATGGGTTCGATTACTTACGGACAATTGCGCGATCGCGGTAATCTTCGTGCTGTTCGCGTCGTCACCCTCGAAGACGAACCCCGCGTCATTGAGTTGCGAGGAGATGATGTCCAAAAGGTCAATCACGCCTACGGGACTAATGGCATTATTACAGAATTAGAAATCCCCCTCGCCCCTGCTTATCCTTGGGCAGAAATCATCGTTGTCTTCGACGACTTTATGACAGCAGCTAGATTCGGACAAATTCTCAGCGATAGCGATGGTATTGTCAAAAAAATGGTCAGCATCCACGCCTGGCCGATTCCTTCTTACTTTGCTGCCCTCCAAGACTACCTGCCTCCAGAAAAGCATTGCGCCTTATTGATGGTAGCAGAAACCGATTTAGAACCCTTGCAAGCATTAGTCCAAGAGTACGGCGGCGAGATAACTTCCAACAAAACCGCCCAAGAAGCTAGCAAAGGAACCAGTTTACTCGAATTCACCTGGAATCACACCACCCTTCACGCCCGCAGCGTCGATCCCAATTTAACCTATCTCCAGACCTTCTACTTTACGCTCGATCGCGTCGAACATCTATATCATCATTTTGGCGATGAAGTGACCATCCATCTAGAATTCCTTCGCGTTGGCGGAAAAGCGATTCCTGCCGGATTACAATTGGTTCGCTTCACCACTGAAGAACGCCTTAATGAAATTATCCGCTATCACGAAGAATGCGGGGCAGGTATTGCTAATCCACATACTTACATCCTTGAAGATGGCGGCAGAAAAACCATCGATCACGAACAATTAGCTTTCAAAAAACTCGTCGATCCCTACGGCTTGATAAATCCAGGTAAAATGCGAGCATGGAATCAAGATTGAGGGAGTGTGGGACAGTAATCAGTTACCAGTAATCAGTAATCAGTGAATGAATTAATCCAAAATCCAAAATCTAAAATCCAAAATCTGATAAGTCACCAATCACCAATCACTAATGACTAAAAAAGGTATTATTCTTCTCATTTTTATCTGTATAGTAGCGACGGGTCTAGGAATTTACTTGCTAGGAGGGATCGATCAAAAACAATTGCAAGCATTGCTACAAAAAATGGGAATTTGGGCACCGATTGTTTATATTCTTCTGTACACAATAGGAACCATTTTAATCTTGCCCTCAACCCCCCTCAATTTAAGCGGTGGCGCACTTTTCGGCGTGGGGTGGGGAACGCTGTGGACGACGATTGCAGCGATTGTTGCAGCGATTGTTGCTTTTGTCTTTACGCGAACAGTGGGACGAGAATACATTGCCCAAAAACTGGCAGGACGTTGGGAAGCGATCGATGCAGAAATGCGTCAGGGAGGCTTATTTTATATGTTTGCCATCCGTCTGCTACCTCTTATTCCCTATGGAATCGTCAATTTTGCCGCCGGGTTGACCTCGATTCGCTTTCGCGATTACCTGATTGGAACAACGCTAGGTACTGTTCCTGGAATTCTACCCTTTGTCATGATGGGATCTGGATTGCAAGCATTGACTAGCGGTAATGTTCTCCCCCTCATGTGTGCATTGGCCTTAACGGGAATGCTAGTAGGAGTCGCAACTTGGTATCGTCGCCGCCGTCAGTCGCCGCAAAAAGCTTTGCAAAAAATAGAGAAAAAACGTTTTTCCGATCCCAAAAATTAATAGTTAAATCTCTCTGTACTTTATCAAAATGATGCACGGATTTATTC
>CAYTUO010000105.1:0-9699 GCA_964441015.1 uncultured Pleurocapsa sp. | reverse complement strand
TCCTCCAAAACGTTATTTTCCTTATCTAACCTGGACTGAAATTCAGTCAATTTCTGACAAAGAAAATGTTGTGATTATTCAACCAGTCGGCGCGATCGAACAACACGGGCCTCATTTACCAATTGCTGTCGATTCTGCGATTGGGATGGGCATTTTAGGTAAAGCTTTAGAAAAGCTAGAAAGTTATATTCCTGCTTATGCGTTACCCTGTTTTTATTACGGAAAATCTAACGAACATTGGCATTTTCCCGGAACAATTACACTTTCCGCTCAGACGCTACTATTAGTATTAATGGAAATTGCTGATAGTCTTTATCGGTCAGGGTTTCGCAAATTAGTATTCATGAATTCTCACGGCGGACAACCGCAAGTTATGGAGATTGCTGCTAGAGATATTCATCAAAAATATGAAGACTTTTTAGTCTTTCCTTTATTTCTCTGGCGGGTGCCGAATATTGCAGGAGAATTACTCACAAAAAAAGAATTAGAATATGGCATCCATGCTGGCGATGCAGAAACGAGTCTGATGCTTTCTTTATTGCCAGAACAAGTCAAAATGGAAAAGGCAGTAAAAGAGTATCCTAGCGGTTTACCAGAAGATAGTTTATTAAGTATGGAAGGAAATTTACCGTTTGCTTGGTTGACGAGAGAATTAACTCAAAGTGGAGTCATGGGAGATGCGACAGTAGCAACCAAAGAAAAGGGCGATCGCATTTTAAATTCTCTTGCCGATGGTTGGGTACAAGTTATTAGAGATGTTTATACATTTCGTCAGCCAAATGCTAAGAAAATCTAGAAACTTAAAGGCATATCTCTAAGAAAGCTTGTCAGGCAAGGAATTTAGATTAAGTTTAACGGGACTGGCCGGAGTCGAACCGGCGGCCTAGCGCTTCAGATTTGTGTGAGTTTCCTCACTCTCTGGACTATTCCTTCACCATAGGCACTAAGCCAGTAGGTGGTGGCCGTTATGTTGTAGGAAATTTGTTTTGTATAGTTTGATAGCGTAACTTCCCCTCTATCGTTTCCTACAACCAGTCTCTGCACCTTCTCTACCAGGGGAGTAGAGCTTGGCTCAAGGTTACCATATCTTTTGTCAGACTTAGGCTTCCTTGAATTTGACCACATTCACTCACGAGGTTTCCCTCATGGTGCCCGAAATTCAGGAGGCGCTTGCTCTATCCTGCTGAGCTACAGCCCCAATTTAGTTTTCTTTCTGATTTTAGCAGGGGTTTGGGTTGGCTGACGAACTCTGATGTTTCTTTGAAGCATATTGTTAAATATGCTTGCAAGCTCTAGCATTCCTCTGCAATCCAAAAAACTATTGCTAGAATAAGAGTATTCGCTAGTTTGATTGAGGTCTGTCAAGGATCAGAAAAAAATTGTTACAAATTCATCATTTATGACGAAATGACGAGCTAAATTTTTTTCAGGCAATAATCGCAAAAGAGGTTGCCAATGAAAACTAAAATTAAATTCAAAGAAACCATTGTATTAAAACATAAAAACCGCTTCCAAAGATATACGGCTGAAAATGTTATTTGGATGCTCTATGCTGGTCAATTTGAAAGCATTAAACAAGACCAATGGCTGAATGAAGCTCGTCATCGCTGCACTAACTATAATGACATAATTAAAGATATCTTTGATGAAGATTTAGCTAACAAAGTTAAAAATCAAGCAAACGCTATAGTTATCGAAACCGTTATTAAAATTTTTCGTCAAAAATTAGAAAAAGAAATTTACAAATATCAGATTCGTTCTGAGTTACTCAACAAAGATCTTAAACTTGAAAGAGAGCGAATAGAGCGATTAAAAACCGCTTATAAAAGGCTTTTAATTTATCACGATCAGATTGTAAAAACAATCATAAATTTAGAAGCCAAAATAGCTCAATTAGAGCAAGAAAATTCTAAGCTTAAACAATTGATTTATTCTCTCGTAAAGAAGCAGAAAAAAATGACTAAAGCCAGTATGATTAGTATGTTAAAAGAAGCGATTGATTGGCAACATAAATAACTTTTAAATAGTTTTGATAATCTCTAATTTTTACAAACAGAAAAGGAATTGAAGGATGACTACGCTAGTTACTAGACAACTATTGAGCGAAAACGGTGCTAGTAAATATTTAGCGGAAAAACTCACCAAAGGCTTAACAGTTGTTCAGCGAATTGGAAGAGCGTTTGGTTATAGCGCTGAATCAATTTGGCATAGTGCTAAAAATATGCTGCTTGATAACCATCGTCTGAAAGCTTCTACTAAAATTGCCCTTCGCAAAATAATCACCTATCTGGAAAAATTTGTCGCTCTCCGTCTTAACGATGTTCTTGAGCAATACTATCAGCCTATTGATTGGGATGTAGAAAAAATACGTCTCGATCGCCTGACTGATCGCACTTGCGAATTGGTTCATTCTATCTACACAATACCTGATGAATTTGAAGGCATAACAGAAGCTGAAATTATTGAATTTATAGACGCATACTGATGAGTCATTAGTCAAGGGAATTTTTTCTGGTGCATAACGATTAAAGTGGTTGTATTGACCGAACATCGGGCCTACATTATTTAAAATTTAGATACAAGCCTTAGCCATTCATACCAATCCTCTAGGCCTACGCCCGTTAGCGCAGACACCTGAAAAATTTGGATGTGAGGATTGACTTGTCGGGCATATTGTATACAGCGATCAAGATCGAACTGGAGGTAGGGCAGCAAATCAATTTTCGTCAGAATCATAACGTCGCTAACGCGGAACATATAGGGGTATTTGATAGGTTTATCTTCTCCTTCTGTAACAGAGAGAATAACCACCTTAGCGCGTTCCCCTAAGTCAAATAAAGCTGGACAAACGAGATTTCCGACATTTTCGATCGCCAGAATTGAGTCAGAAGGCGGATTGAGTTCGCTATAGCCTCGCTCTACCATAGCGGCATCTAAATGACAGCCCGTTCCTGTATTGATTTGAACGACTTTACAGCCCGTTTCTTTGATTTTTTGAGCATCGTTAACCGTCTCTTGATCGCCTTCGATAACGCTGATGGGAATTTGGGATTTGAGATCGTTAATCGTGCGAGTCAAAAGGGTAGTTTTTCCGGCACCCGGAGAACTAACTAGATTGAGTGCCAAGATATTACGTCCTTTAAACCAACCTCGATTTTGAGCGGCAATTAGATCATTCTTTCGCAAAATATCTTGCTCTAATGTAATGGTTGTTCCGTGCATTTGAGCGTGAATGCGTGGCGCTTCTATCGGGGAGGTTGGGTGTTGGTGTTCGTGGGTATGAGGATGGGAATGACTAATGAGTGTGCCATCCGGTAGAGTATGGGTGTGAAGATGATGTTCGTCCTCTTTTGTCTCCACTGCGATTGTTTCACCTGTTTGAGAATTGGTAATTTTGACTTCGCTATCGCCAGAGCAACCACAAGTTAGGCACATAGATCTTCTATCTCCATTTCTTTGAATTTTAGTTCATTGCCTCGAAGGATTTTTAAGTCAACGCTGCCGCAGCGATCGCAGATTCCAAAAGGCTGTTCGAGCGCAAATTCAGCCCCACACTGACGGCATTTTCCCAAACCCGAAATTTCAATGATTTCTAGGGTAGCTCCTTCTAAGAGCGTATCTTTGCAACAAACATCAAAGCAAAAGCGAATAGCATCGGGCATAACGGCTGAAAGTTGACCGATTTCTAGGGTTACTCGTTTTACAGGATAGCCTTGGGCGTGTTCACTCGCGATCGCGACTATGTTTTGAGTAATTCCGAGTTCGTGCATTGCGAGGATTGATGCAGAGGGTGATACTTTTATTGCATCTCTCAATTTTGTTGGTCTGAGGTTTTTTCTAGGAATTCTTAAGATTACTGACTTGCGGATCGTTGGATGCTAAGACGATGGGTTACTAATTAAACGGACTTGATATGAAAGGCGATCGCTCTGGGATGGGTTGCGATCGCTAATTAATGGTCAAAAAACCAAGAGCGAACATCTGCAAATCCATATACATAATTGATTGTTTTTGTCAATGCGTAATTCCTACCATTTTGAATTTTGAATTTTGAATTGCTTATTTTTGCTGTTCGGCAATTTCTTGGGCGATCGCGTTTACAGTATAGTCAATCTGCTCCTGGGTATGGGTACAACTGATAAAGAATCGCAAGCGAGAAGCATTGTAGGGCACAGAGGGATAAACCATCGGTTGAACGTTGATACCTCGTTTCACCAGTGATTGAGATAACTGTACGGCTTTGTAAGGCTCCCCTACAATAATGGGCACGATAGGCGAATCTTTGCTAGTCCCTGTATTGAGTCCGTTACACTTGGCCAACTCTAAGAAAAGTTTAGCGCGATCGCACAGGCGAGCAACCCGTTGGGGTTCAGTTTTGAGCAGTTGTATTGCCGCGAGTGCTGCTGCTGCATTGGCAGGAGACATCCCGACGCTAAAGACGAAACCGGGTGCTGTATATTTCAGATATTCCACCACTTCCCGACATCCGGCAATATAGCCCCCGCAGCTAGCAAAAGATTTACTGAGCGTTCCCATCCACAAATCGACATCCGCAGGTGTAACGCCGAAAAACTCGCCAATTCCTCGACCTGTAGCACCCAATACGCCCAGAGAATGGGCCTCGTCTACTAAAAGAAAAGATTTATGGCGTTTCTTGACCTCTATTATTTCAGGCAAGGGAGCCAGATCGCCATCAGTGCTATAAATTCCTTCGATCGCAATCAAAACTTTTTCGTACTCGTGACGGTGTTGAGACAAAATGCCATCAAGCGTTTGCCAATCGTTGTGAGGAAATTCAATAACTGTCGCGCCCGATAGTTTACAACCTTCTCGGATACTGTTATGACTGAGCGCATCGCAGACAATGAGATCTTTGCTCCCAAACAGATGGCCGATGGTCGTTACGTTGGTAGCGTGACCACCGATGTAGGCAATACAGTCCTCAGTGCCCAAAAAATCAGCAATTTCTCGCTCTAACGCTTGGTGTAGCGGTCTTTCTCCTGAAACAACGCGGCTAGCAGAAACAGAAGTTCCGTAACGTGCGATCGCGTCCATCGCTGCTTGGGAGACAATCGGATCGCCCGACATTCCCAGATAATTGTAGCTGGAATAGTTGAGCAATTCGCGACCGCCAACTCGGATCGTGTCTCTAGCGATGCCATCGTACACTTCAAAGAAGGGATTACCCAGTTGCTCGACTCTATCTAGATCCTTGCGGAGAGTCAGATACTCTGGCATTAAACTAAACTGATGATATTCTGGGAAAATTTCGCGATTTTTATCTTGATTAGCCTGCGGAGATTCAGAAATTTCCTTAAGATCTGGTAAATGCCCGTTTGAGGCTACAGTCTCGACCAACTCTGACGCTTGTTCCTTGGACTCAACAGCTAATGCAGGGATTAATTCTGTGGTAGAGAGTTCTTGAGCAAGATAATCACTGAGCAATTCTACAGTTGGATAATCGAAGGCCGAAGTGAGCGGAATAGAAATGCCCAAACTAGCTTGGAGAGAGTTTTTAAGCTCGACAGCCATTAAAGAATCCATCCCCAGATCGCCAAAATTTTGTTGAGGTTCGATGAGATCGGGCGAATTAAAACCAAGAACTGTCGCAACTTGGGAACGGACGCGATCGCATAATAGGGTCTGGCGATCGCCATTGGTGGCTGTTTCTAAGGCTTGTAGGAACTCGGAACGCGGTTTTACAGGCTCTTGTTCAAATTTAGGCGCTACTGCGGCAAAGAATGGACTCTTGCCACCTTCAGGAAGTTGTTTGAGAAAGGTTGACCAATCTACGGGCAATACACCTACCTGAGTTGCCTTTTGTTGCAGTAGTTCTTCTAATAGCTGCAATCCTTGTTGCGGTGCGATCGCGCCTAGTCCCTGCTGTTCCAACCTTGCTTGGTTTTGAGTCGATAACTCAGCCGCCATACCGACGCTTGCCCAAACTCCCCAGTTGATGCTTAAACCCGGCAATCCTAGCGATCGACGATAGTGAGCCAGAGCATCCATAAACGCATTAGCCGCCGCATAATTGCCCTGGCCAGGCGAACCCAGCACAGAAGCAATGGAGGAAAAACAGACAAAGAAGTCTAGGCATAAATCTTGAGTCGCTAGGTGCAAATTCCACGCACCCTGTATTTTAGGAGCCATAACTCGCTCAAAGCGCTCCCAGGTTTGTTTCAACAGAACGCCGTCGTCGAGCAGGCCAGCAGCGTGAATAATGCCTCGTAGAGGGGAATTGGTGATTGGTGATTGGTGACTGGTGACTGGGTGATTTCTTTTTCCTTTGCGATAAGGAGCAATGATTTTTTCTACGTCTTTGGGATTGGATATATCAGCTTGAACTACACGAACTTGAACGCCTGCTTTTTCTAGTTGACTAATCGTTTCTTGTGCTGCTTGAGAAGGCTTGCTGCGTCCGATTAAAACTAAATGTCTTGCCCCTTGCTCGACGAGCCAACGAGCGATCTGGAGTCCTAATGCTCCCAAACCTCCCGTAATCAAATAACTGCCGTCTTCTCTGATGGCGAACGCTTGAGAAGCCATTTCTGATAAAGAAATCACGACTTTGCCGATGTGCTTTGCCCGCGCCATGTACCGAAAAGCCTTAGCTGCTTCTTCGATGGGAAATACGGTATGAGGAAGAGGCTTCAGGTGGCCGTGTTGCAACTCCTGCATTAATTCCTCAAGCATTGAGGTGATGAGATCGGGATTTTTCTGGGATATTTCTAATAAATCGAACGGAAAATAAGTAACATCGGCTCTTTTTTCTTTGACTTGGCTTTCATCCCAAATCCCAATTTTGCCAATCTCGACAAATCGACCTTCTGGTGCAAGAATTTGCAGATTTTTGCCAATAAATTCGCCATTCAAGCTATTGAGGACAATATCGACTCCTTGCCCGTCCGTCAACGCCATGACTTCTTCAGCAAAGTCCAGTGTCCGAGAGTTCATTACATATTTGACTCCCATCGACTTGAGGAAATCCCACTTTTTCGGACTGGCTGTCGCAAAAACTTCTGCCCCAACTTTTTGGGCTAATTGGATAGCAGCTTGGCCGACTCCTCCCGCCGCCGCATGAATCAAGACGCGATCGCCCTTTTTAATTTTTGCGAGATGATACAATCCGTAATAAGCAGTGAGAAACGTTGTCGGAATCGTAGTCGCTTCGGCAAAACTCAGTTGTTGTGGTTTGTGAACGACGAACCGCGCATCAACCGTAACAAAGCTACTTAAACTCCCAATGGCTTGAGCGGCAATGACTTCATCTCCAACTTGAAATCCTTTAACTCCCTCTCCCACTGCGACAATCTTTCCGGCACATTCGCCACCGAAGGGAACTTCAGCCGCATCCGAAAATCCCATCTGTTCGAGGTACTTTTTAAGCATTCCCAAGGCATTGAGAACGTCCCTAAAGTTCACTCCAGCCGCACTTACCTGAATTTCTACCTCTGTTGATGCTGGAGGACGACGAGTTGCAGGCGCTAGCCTTAAGTTATCTAAGACACCGTATCTAGAGATTTTCAATTGAACGGCGGTAGGTTGATTCGATTGGGTTGGAGAAGTTCGTCGCACTAGCCTTTGAACATAACGCACTCCCTGACGATACGCAATTTGCTCTTCTGCATCTGGCAAGTTTAATTCTTCTAGCAGAGTTTGAATGTCATTGACTTCCTGGGAGGGGTCTAAATCCAAGCACGTACAATTGAGATCGGGATGTTCTAAGCGAATGACGCGCCCCAATCCCCACAGAGAAGCCTGTTGTACTTGTAGAGGAGTAGAATTGATCTCGACTGGCTGCGTTCCTCTGGTTGCTAACCAAAGCTGAGGGAATTGCGGCGATCGCGCTTTGAGCAAAGATTGAACTAAATGTAAAACACTGCCACAGCCTAAAACTTGCGCTTCTTGTAAGTCTGTTGTCTCCTCTAAACTCCAGAGATAAACAATTCCAAGACAGGAAAACCCTTCTTTTGCTCTTATTTCTTCTAGCAACCGTTGGAAATCTTCTGGCTGAGTTGGATTAATGTAGTAGTGTTGGGTATCTGAGATCGCATAGGATTGACCAGGAAAGATAAGAATGTAGCGATCGCCTTTTTCTTCAAGCGCATTGGCTAACTTTATGCCAATTCCTTTTTGGTCAGCAAAAATAAGCCAATTCTCTCCCAATTTTTGTTTTTTATCTTCTTCTTTCTGCTTTCTCAATTGGGGTTGCCAAATAACTTCGTATAACCAATCGGCTAAATTTTCTTGTTTGGGTTCTGGAATAAACTTCTGTAGCGATTGGCGATTGACATACTGAAGAGATAATCCCTCAATTTCAGCCACTAAATTGCCAATTTCATCCAACAATTGTAGATTGGCTTTGAGTCGCTGCTGACCAGTAGAACCGTTTTTATGATCGTTTTTCCAGACTTGAACGTGACTCCAGAGAAGGTTACCTGGACGACGATAAAATTGCAATTGCTCCAACCCAACTGGTAAATAGGTACCTTGTTCCTGATTATCAACAATAGCGGTTCCTAAAAGTTGAAAACAACTATCTAATAAAACGGGATGTAACTGATAGCTTTCTGTTTCTGAAATTAAGGTTTCTGGTGACAGAATTTGACCCAATGCTTGTCCGTCAAGCTGCCAAATTTGTTTAATTCCTTGAAAGTTAGAGCCATAATATAGCCCTTGCTCTCGCAATTTTTGATAGTAATCTGAAACTGAGATTTGATTTGGAGCAAATTCTGTCTGTAACCTAGCCAATTCAACCTGAAATTGTTGTGTTTTTTTATCAGCTAAAACTACTTTCCCCGACGCATGAAGCGTAAACGATGATTCTGAATTATCTGCCTCAATCGTGCTACTAAAAATTTGGAAAGAATAGCCTGATGAATTCTCAGGAATGAGAACTATCTGAAGAATTTTTGAGTCAGATTCAGGTAGAATTAAAGCTTGTTCAATGCTAAATTTTTCTAGTAGCAAGTTATTAGATTTGAAGAGACTAACCCCTGCTGCTAGTGCCATTTCTAGGTAAGCTGTCGCAGGAAAAATCGGCTGATTACCAAGGCAATGATCTTTTAAATAAGCAGGTGAATCCTGACTAATTTCTGTCTGAAAACGAATTTCTCTAGTTCCTGCTAAATGTAATCGTTGGCCGAGTAAAGGATGAAACGATCTATGACACTGGTGACTGGTGAGCGGTGATTGGGGACTGGGAAATTCTTCCTTATCTGCCTTCTGATAACTGATAACTGATAACTGATAACTGTTATTATTTTCCCACCAAAATCGCTGACGCTGAAAAGGATAAGTTGGTAAGTGTACTAAATTGCGGGAATCATCGCACTCCGACCAATTTACTTTTACTCCCTTGACATAAAGTTCGCCTAGACTCTGAAATAATTGTTGCCAATCCGAATTTCCCTGACGCAAACTCGGCAACCACAAGAGAAATTCTGAATGATTTTCCAGAATAGAGCAACCCATTCCTAATAAAGTGGGTTTAGCTCCAATTTCTATGAACGCCTGATATCCTAACCGATGTAGCGTTTTTATACTTTGGACAAATCTAACAGGTTGCCGGATATGGCGACACCAATATTCAGGGGTAGCGATTTCTTCGTTAATAGATTCTCCAGTGAGATTAGAAATTAACTCTATTTGAGGGCTAGAATAACTAATCTGACGAGCCACTTGCTCAAACTCGGCCAA
>CAYTUO010000104.1:7970-12140 GCA_964441015.1 uncultured Pleurocapsa sp. | reverse complement strand
GAACTTCACTGTCTCTTGTACTAAAAACGATAAGCCATTCAAAATTCAAGAACTGCCTTTAAAATAAGTACGAAAATACTGAGCATACAACTCACAACTAGGCGTTGCCCGATCGCCTTGCAAGCGAACTAAGCCCAAACTTTGCAGCTTAAATGCTTGTACGAGATCTAACTCAACGGGTTTTTGGGTGAGCACCACCCTAGCAAACGCTTCTGCTAACCCTGACTGTTTTTGTTGAAGATTCCAAAGTTGTCGCTGTAGATGATCGCTGTAAATGCTGGTAGATGTCGTGGGAGACATGGATAAAAGTTGTTCTAGCGTAACATCCTTGCACCAAATATGATGTAATGCCAGCCGCACCAGATAGGGTTGTCCTCCTACCAGCGCCATTAAGCGAGATACCTGTTCGGATGACCAATTCAATCCATACCGTCCGGCTAAATTCTGTATGAGATCGTTAGTTAACTCTGGCAATTCAATGGGCAAGCCAACATTAAATGGAGATTGATTGACATTGAGAGGAATGTAAACTTCAGTCGAATGGACGACCACTAATCGTAGTTTTTTCCAAATGTCCCGATTTTTGGCTTCTTCATGCCATGCTCGCAAAAGTCCAAAAAAGTCATCCGCTAAGTCGGGATATTGAAACAGCCAATCGACATCATCTAAACCAAGCACGAGTGGATGATTGATTTTAGCCAGCACATATTGTTCAAAATAAATTTTGCAACTAATTTTACTGCCGAACAGATCGTCCCAATAGTTGGCTAGACAATTGGGGAGTTGCACTCCTAGACTGACGTTGGCACAAAACCACTGTAAAAATTTATCTAAGTCTTGAAAAAATCCTTTATCGGCAAGTTGGAAGCTGATTGGGACGGTTTGATAGCCTTCTTGGGCTGCATGATGCAGAATTCTTGCCATCAGAGATGTTTTTCCCATTCGCCTCGGTGCTTTGATGCGGATGAGTGCCCCTGGTTGCAAAATAGCTTTGTAACAGATCGATTCAATGGGCGATCGCTCGACATAAAAGGCAGAATCGAGAGGTACTTGTCCTTCGGGTAACTCTGGTTCAATTTCTCTCAAGGGTTGCTGAACGACCTTAAGCTGGGGTTCTGGTTGGTAGTAGTCGCTGGGTTCCAAAACTAAATTGAAGGCATTAAAGCAAATTTTTAACGTTTTTTTATCAACTCCTGCTTCACCTGCAAAGACTTTCATCAACGTATCGACGGCTAACCCCGTCCGTTCGCTTAACGCTTCGAGAGTATATCGATTTCCATAATTTTCCTGAAATTCTGCCTCAGTTTTGGCTTTCTGGAGTTTTTCTAAGCCTTTGGAGGTCAAAATTGACCCCCGCTTGCGTCTTTGTCTTGTTTTCTTGCTTTGCTCCATAGCCCTCATAGTCTTTTTTGGAGGCTTGCTTTTGTTATTTAAACTCAAGCCCCTCCGATCTGATTCCGTAAAAGAATTGTTTTGCTCAGTTGATCGCTCTGAAGGTTAAAGGAACAACAGGGTTAAGCTAAAGTCAGAAATTTTCCTGAGATAAGGTAATTATTCAGACTTTAAGCCGTGGATTTTTTTGGTTAGGATTTTTGGCGATCACTCCATCTGATCAAGATCGAAAGCTTCACGCAATCATTAAAGCCAGAACGCTTAAGTTTTTTCTTAAGATCCTAAACATCGGTTGTCTAATTCGATTTTTAGGAGCAGACTTATAGGTAGTTTCTGGGTTTTAGCGATAGAGAAAAATAATCGTAAAACCTATAGCTTTTAATTAAATGCTCTCGCATTTTTTTTAAGTTAAATTTATTAAGCTTTTATCTTAAAACCTGTTAATTATAACATTTTTTTTTGATTTTTACCAGAAAACACCCAAAATTGCGATCGATTCAATACAATGAACAGCTTAGCAAATGAATTACAATTAGTTTGGGAAACTCGTCTACTTCGGGAATATCCGCAGCAAACCCCAGAAAATCGACAGAGTATTGTTCGCTGGTTACTAGGAGAAAATCTTGTAGCGTTAGATAACTTAACACCTCATGAAGTGACGCTACTCAAGCAAAAGATGGACTGTCGCTACAGGATCTTAACAAAACGATATCTGAACGTCGATCCAATACAAGGCTATTTTCGCTTGATTAATCGCTTAGGTGCGCTGATGATGAGATGTCCTCAAGTCCGCACTTGGATAATTGCCAATCGCGATCACCAAAAATCTGTCTTAGAGTTACTACAGAGAATCATTCAAGAGATCTCGACAGAAGATCTTGAGATTCAACAGCAAATAAGCTGGATTGCTCAGTGTACCCAGGACACCGAACTGCGCGATATTTTACTACTTGCTAGCCTTGAAGAATATTGTCTGCAACCCATCGGCTCTCGACCTCTGCTCGTCCATCGCTCAATCAGTTTCTTGCGCCATCAATTGCAGAGCGATCGCATAGAAAAGAGTGAAAGAGCGAGTCAGGTCACCGCGCGACAATTCGTAATTATTAATTCCTAATTAAACTCAACATTTGAGAATTCAAGTTCTAATTTAGATTTGTGTTGCAGGGTAGACTAATAGCTAATTGCTAACAGCCTAACCCTGAAATCCAATTATTTTCTTGCTGTCTTTTTTCGCTTGAGTAGCGAACCTGCACTTAAAGCGCTGACAGCTAAGATACCAGCCATAGAACTGGGTTCGGGAATGTCCGTGACTTCCACTGCAACACTACTGTAAGCAAAGCCGCCATCGCCGTCCGAAACTCTCAGTCCTACATTGTAGAGACCATTTCTCTGATACTTCCATTCCCCAAGCTGACCAGCAGCATCATCATAAGTGCCATTTCCGTCAAAATCCCAGTCGTAGGCTAATAGGTCGTTGATACCAGGATCGGTTGCCGTAGCATTAACCGTCAGCAGACCGCCCAACAAACTAAAATTAAAGCTAGTAATCGTTGGAGCAACGTTTAGCACTTTCAGTAACTTGACAATGCTATTGGTACTCAAAGCGTTATCTTTGTCTCTAGCTTGTCCAGTAATATTAAAGTCGCCGTCATCAACCGCCAATGAACTCACATCGACACTGGTAAGGGAGCGAGTGCCTGAAGTTACATTATCAGTACCGATGGTATTGCCGTTAACCAAGAATGAGATTGTATCCGCACCAGGATCGGTTGCAGCGAGAAAGGCAGTTAGGGCATCCCCTTCATGAACTTCGTAGCTGGATAGGGTGAAATCAGTTAGCGTTGGGGCTACGTTGTTAACGATGATGGTGCGATCGAAAGGGTAAGGCCTGGTGAAAGTGTTCCAAGCACCTTTGCTATCTACTGCTCGCGCTCTATAGCCAAAAGTACCATTATCTATAAAAGTATTTAGGGTAGTAGAGATGGTACGGGTTAATTTGTTGGTAGTAGTGACAGTGCCTACATAGAAGAAAATTCCGGCAGGTTGACTCAAATCTCTGATCTTAAAGGTAATCGCATCGGTCAAATTCGGATCTCGAGCAGAAATCCTAGCAGACACCGATTGCCCTTCATTAATTGTGATATTTGAAGAATTACCATTGAGAGTAAAGTTAGTAATTTTAGGAGCAGTATTAGCGGCATTAGCGGCGGCAGGTTTAACAGATTGAGCGATCGCTAAACTCAAAACCAGCAAAGGGGTTAAAGCAAAGTTCAGTTGATGAAGGGCTTTCATTTCTTTTTTCTTCCTCGAAACTTTACATCTCTATAATTCCCATTATTAGCTTAGATTTTTCTTTAAAACAAGATTATTCTTGAGATTTTACTCTATCTTTATATCAAAAAAATGAGAATAATTAATCAGTACATTTGCTGATCAAATCGAGAAAAAGAAAAATATCGTAAAAGCGATCTCCCTTGAGTAAAACGAGATAAAATCAATCTTTTTTTTGAATTAAAACAAGCGATCATAAGAATTGTCTTCAGTCTACTAATCTATATTAATCTAAATTTATCTTAGGTTTAGTATTAGCAAAAATTTAGTATATTTACTTAAATATAATTACGAAAGTACAAATTTATCTCAGTAACTTTACTGAAAAATCCACAAGATCATAAGCAAGTTAAAAGTCAAGAATAAAAAAAAGTGCAAGTCTCTTACAACTTGCACCTAAATGAATAAACAGTTTGATAGTTTATGTTGCTTCCTTACGGGTAGTTA
>CAYTUO010000104.1:0-7960 GCA_964441015.1 uncultured Pleurocapsa sp. | reverse complement strand
CCACTTTCTGGAAAAGTCCGAATTCTACCTGTTCGCCAAGCTCTGGGTCAACTCCAGCAAATACGTCTCGATACAAAGTCCGAGCGCCGTGCCAGATATGACCGAAGAAGAACAAGAGCGCAAAGCAAGCATGACCGAAAGTAAACCATCCTCTGGGGCTAGTGCGGAATACACCATCAGAGTTTAAGGTCTCGCGGTCAAATTCAAACGCTTCACCGAGTTGAGCCTTACGAGTAAACTTCTTAACAGAAGCTGGGTCGCTAAAGGTTTGTCCGTCAAGCGCTCCACCATAGAAGCTAACCGTAACGCCTGTTTGCTCGATACTGAGCTTAGATTCGGCGCGTCGGAAAGGAATGTCTGCACGAACGATCCCTTCAGAGTCGGTCAAAACAACGGGGAAGGTTTCAAAGAAGTTGGGCATCCGGCGAACGGACAGTTCCCGACCTTCACTATCTTTGAAGACAGCATGACCTAACCAGGTTTTGGCAATGCCATCACCACTGTTCATGGCTCCAGTGCGGAATAAACCGCCTTTAGCTGGGCTGTTTCCAACATAGTCATAGAAAGCCAGCCTTTCAGGAATTTTTGACCAAGCTTCCGAGAGGGTATCTCCAGCAGCCAAGTTGGTTTCCACCCGTCGCTGAATTTCTTCCTGGAAGTAGCCTTTGTCCCACTGATAGCGAGTAGGGCCAAACAACTCAATCGGGGTGGTGGCACTTCCATACCACATCGTTCCCGCCACAACAAAAGCGGCAAAAAATACTGCGGCAATACTGCTGGAAAGAACGGTTTCGATATTCCCCATTCTTAAAGCTCGATAAAGCCGTTCTGGGGGTCGAACTGTCAGGTGGAATAGACCCGCAATAATACCGACAATACCAGCAGCAATGTGGTGAGCGACGACTCCGCCTGGATTGAAAGGGTTAAACCCTGCTGGCCCCCATTCTGGCGCTACGGCTTCAACGTGCCCTGTTAGACCATAGGGATCAGAAACCCACATTCCAGGGCCCCAAAGTCCTGTTAGGTGGAAAGCGCCAAATCCGAAGCAGAGAAGACCGGATAGGAATAGGTGAATGCCAAACATTTTGGGCAAATCTAGCGCTGGTTCGCCCGTGCGGGGATCGTTGAATAGCTCTAAATCCCAATAGACCCAGTGCCAAACTGCTGCCAAGAACAGCAAACCTGATAGAACGATGTGAGCGGCAGCAACGCCTTCAAAAGACCAGAAACCGGGGTTAACGCCAGTTTCTCCAGTGACGCTCCAACCGCCCCAAGAACCAGTGACTCCCAAGCGAGCCATAAAGGGCAGGACGAACATTCCTTGCCGCCACATGGGGTTTAAAACCGGATCGCTAGGATCGAAAATTGCTAGTTCATACAGCGCCATTGAACCTGCCCATCCTGCTACCAGAGCAGTATGCATCAGGTGTACGGCAATCAAACGACCTGGATCGTTCAGGACGACTGTATGGACTCGATACCAAGGTAGTCCCATCGACTAACTACGCTCCTCCTGTCATTGATTGGTTTTTACTTCGACCTTTCTTTTTTTATTGGTTTTGGTTTATGTCTTAACTTTAGAGCTAGACTAACCAATTATCTCAAGAAAATAGAAGAGGATCTAAATTTCTGCTTTCGCGAGTAAAAAGGGATTGTTTAAAGAAGTGTAACTATTGTTAGAGACGATTGCAAGGGATAGGGATTGGGGAATTGGGAATTAGATGACCGGCAAGTAGACTTAACCCTGAATTTCTAGAATAAATTTAAGCGTTAATAGGCAAAGGATATGAATTTAACTTGGTTGGACAGTAATTCTTGGCTCATCGAACTCGCAGGAAAACGCATTCTCCTCGATCCTTGGTTGGTTGACTCTCTGGTATTCGGCAACCTTTCCTGGCTGTTTAAAGGGACAAAAAATACGTCTCGTCCCATTCCCGACAAGATTGACCTAATTCTACTGTCCCAGGGATTGGAAGACCATGCTCATCCTCCCACACTCAAACAACTCGATCGCAATCTTCCGGTGGTTGCTTCTGCGAATGCAGCTAAGGTGGTTCGAGAGTTGGGATATTCGCAGGTCACGGTTTTGACTCACGGAGAGACTTTTAAATTCGCTAATCAAGTTGAAATCAAGGCAGTTCCTGGTTCTCCTATCGGGCCTCAGTTAGTCGAAAATGGCTATTTACTCAAAGATTTAGAAAGCGGTCACACAATTTACTACGAGCCTCACGGCTATCATTCTCCCTCTGTTAGAGAAAACGCTCCTGTGGATGTTGTCATTACCCCCATCGTCGATCTCAAAATTCCTCTGCTGGGTTCGGTCATTAAAGGACAGCAAAGCGCCTTAGAAGTCTGTAAGTGGTTGCAGCCCCAAGTCATTTTACCAACGGCGGCAGGGGGTGACATTACGTTTGAGGGTTTGCTGATTTCTGTACTTCGTGAAGAGGGAAGTGTCGAAAAATTTCGCAGCTTATTAGCTCAAAATAACTTGACAACACGGGTTATAGAGCCAAAACCAGGAGAATCGTTTGCTGTAGCTTTATCTGGCGAGAGCTTGTTAGAGCAAGTTTCCTCTGTGAATGAAGAATCCCACACCACAGCGTAGCTTGGTGTGTGGAGTGTCAAAGCAGTTTTCATGTCAGGAGTTTAGGAGTTCAGGAGTAAATATTCTTCCTTGTCCCCTTGTCCCCTTGTCTCCTTGTCTCCTTGTCCTCCCTCTCTCCCTCTCTCCTCATCTAAGCGTCTTTAGCAAACAGCGTTCAGTACTTAGTCAGTTATCCAGTGAATTACCTTAAGTAAAATTAGGGGATTTGAATTACAATCTTTTTTCAGCAATTATCATACTTCGGTAAGAAAGCCATCCTAGTACCAGCATTATCGAGGCGAAAATAGACAAAAATTGAAAATGAGAGTCTATTGCAGATAAATTTTCCCCTTTTGCCCAGACTGCTACTAGTGCTTCATTCATGTGATAAATCGGATTAAATTTGGCAATTTCAAGTAAGTTTTTGGGAAACAAAGTGGTTGGTAAAAAGGCACCGCCTAAAATTAACAAAGGTACGCCAAAAGTAGCTACTAAAGCATTAACATCTTCCGTGCGCCTTGCTAATTGCGTACCCAGGATAAAACCCACACCAACATAAGCCACAATACTTAAGAAAATTATCAGCAATCCTAACCCAATGGAACCCTCAAATTTAGCTCCAATACAAGTCGCGATCGCGTAAACTAAAATCGTTTGACCAAACCCAATAAAACTGTGGGCAAAAAAGATGCCCAAAAAGTAAGACGTTCCGCTTAATGGCGAAATAAACAATCGTTTTAGGGTTTTTTGTTCTCTCTCTGCAACGACTGTTGCCACGCTACCCCCTAAACAACTAAAAAATAGTGCAGCACCAACTAAGGTTGAAGGGGCAGCAAATTCCATTGCCTCAGCTAGAGAAAGCTTGGCTCGTTCTGCCAAGATATAACCATTGAGGAACAGAACAGAAACGGGAAAAACACACCAAAAGATCAAGCTGCGCCGTCGCCGCCATAGTTCAGTCAAAATTCGTCGGGCAACAGCAATAGTTTCTTGCCAATATTTCACAGAAATTGCGTCAATTATTAATCCCAAATTATTAATACTTTTAACTTAAAAAAGTACCGATTTGAAAGCAACTTGTTGTTGGAATTGGGAACTCAACCAAGCTTGAAAGAGATCGTTGAGGATTCGCTGTCGCATGGGTTCGTCAAGTTGAGCAGAAAGATATTTTTCAAGGCGAACAATAATCCACCAATCTCCGACGCGGTTAGGCGGTACTAGTTGTCCAGGTTGAGTCGCACTTAAAATTTGAGCAATTTTTGGATGGGGCAAATTCAATTCCACAGGCCCGATTAGCCCTCCAGTTTCTGCTTCTGCGCCTTCAGAATATTGCTTGGCGAGTTCTGCAAAGGTGGTTTCGTGTTCTTGGATGCGAAAATAGAGTTCCTGAGCGATTCCGGCATCTTTTGTCCGAATGAGTGAGTAAACGACGCGATCTAGCTGCCGCTTATTTTGCAAAAAGTAGGACTCGACTTGGTTTCCCCAGGTGGATTGTTTAAATTTTTCCAGTTTTAGCTCTCGAACAACGAGACGATCTAGTTGCTCTGGGGTCATCCCGTGATGTTTTAACCAGAGCTTAATTTGGGCTTCGGTCGTAATTTGATACTGCTGATAAAATTTTTGACGGGAGATGGTTTCTTCTTCACTAGTACACTCTATGTTGGCGATCGCGCGATCAATGAGAATTTCTTTTGCCAACTGCGGCAGCATTTTATATTGGGCTAACAAAGCAAATAAATCTTCATCATTAATTTCTTGGTCGCCAATTTGTATAACAACACTCATCTCTGTGTTTTCCAAATAATTTAATCTGTCTAAAAATTGTCAATTATTATCTTAAAATAACTTGTCTAAATTATCTCAAAAATAGGCAGACAAAGATAAATTAATTTTTTAAGCTTTGACCTTGGAGCAGGTTGATGAACGGGTTTGCTAAAATAGCCAATAAAAAGGGATTGGGATACTGAAAACATTCTACGAAATTATTAAATCTCGCGCTAAAAATATGAAGTCTTCAAAATTGCTGCGCCAATTGATTACCCACTCTATTTCCCTGTTGCTAGGCATCTTGTTATGTTTTGGCGGCTTTCGAGTGTTATCATCTCAGGCAGAACCGGCTCCTGAAGTTCAATCAAATTCTACCAATGTGGCAGCCGTACCTGCTCCCATCAGTGCCGATAGTTTCGTGGCCGCCGCCGTGAATCGGACGGGATCGACAGTTGTCCGCATTGATACAGAAGCGATCGTCACTCGCCCCATCGATCCTTTTTTTGACGATCCCTTTTTTAGAGATTTCTTTGGCGATCGCTTTAGGGTTCCGCCTCAGCAACAACGCATAGCGGGTCAAGGTTCTGGCTTTATTGTCGATCGCAGTGGGATTATTTTAACCAACGCCCACGTCGTGAGCAATGCCGATAAAGTTACGGTAACGCTTAAAGATGGACGGATTTTTAATGGAGAAGTGAAAGGAACTGATGAAGTAACCGATTTGGCAGTTGTTAAAATTAATCCCCAGGGAGCAGATTTGCCAGTTGCACCGTTAGGAGATTCTGCTAAAGTTCAGGTAGGCGATTGGGCGATCGCGGTAGGCAATCCGGTGGGATTAGACAATACGGTCACCCTGGGTATTATTAGCACGATCGGTCGTTCGGCTGCCAAAGCTGGAATTCCCGATAAACGGTTAGACTTTATTCAAACTGATGCTGCAATTAATCCTGGCAACTCTGGCGGGCCTTTATTAAATGCTAAAGGGGAAGTGATTGGCATCAATACAGCGATTAGGGCCGATGCTACGGGAATTGGTTTTGCCATTCCTATCAACAAAGCCAAATCTCTAGAGAGTATCTTAGCAGCAGGCAAGAAAGTTCCTCATCCCTACATTGGGGTTCAAATGCTCAACCTTACCCCAGAATTAGCGAGAGAAAATAACCAAGATCCTAACTCTCCTTTTACTGTGCCTGAAGTTGAAGGCATTTTAGTCGTTCGCGTCGTCCCTAATAGTCCAGCAGATAAAGCAGGAATTCGCATGGGAGACGTAATTGTTGCCGTTAATAATCAACGAATAACAGATGGAGGTCAGTTACAATCTATTGTTGAAAACTCTGGCATTAATCAAACTCTCAAGCTGAAAATTCAACGGGGCGATCGCAGCATGGAGTTAACCATTCAAACGGCTCAACTTTCTAATGCTTCGTAAATTTTTTCTTGATTAACTTTCAGCCGTCAGCTATCAGCTAGTTACTGGTAGCTGATTATTGTTTTGGCTATAATACTGCTCTATCAACTCTACTTGAAATACTTCAGCAAAAACGGTAGCAATATCCTGACGGACTCGTTCAATGTCAATCTCTGGAAAGAACTGTGCTAGACTTCCTACAGGTTTATCTGCAATTCCGCAAGGAACAATATGCCCAAACCCGCTCAGATCGGGACACACATTCAAAGAAAAGCCGTGCATGGTAATCCAGCGACTAACTTTAATGCCAATTGCCGCCACTTTACAACCTTCCAACCAAACGCCAGTTAAACCAGGAACGCGCGTGCCATCGAATCCGTAAATTTTGAGTGTCTGGATAATAACCTGTTCGAGTTGTCGCAAATACCAATGCAAATCTTGTCGATAGTAGCGCAAATTAAGGATAGGATAACAAACTAACTGACCAGGACAATGATAGGTGACTTCCCCACCTCGTTCGATGCGATGAACTTCCCATTGAGTTTGTGTCGGATCGAATTTAAGAAAATCCAGACTAGCACCCGTACCAAGGGTGTAAACGGGAGGATGTTCGAGCAAGAGGAGTCTATCTTCTAGATTAGGGTTTTTCAGTTTTTGAGCGACGAGCGATCGCTGCTCTTCCCAAGCAACGGCATAAGGCACCAATCCTCGGTTTTCAAGAAGGCAACGGCGGCGTTGCTGTTGAGGATCGACATTGAAAGATGACTTGTGAAAGCTTGGATTTACCACCTTAACTTTAAGAAATGTCACGAGATGCAAAGGAAAATAAAAAGAAGACAAAAAGCGATGTTTTGGACGATACAAAATGCTAGTCTAAAGTTATCAAATTATTGTGAGGGAGGAAACTTCTACAAGAACCCCAAAGATTTTCCAAGTATCTACCTCAGAGAAAAACTCTCTTAAACAAAGTCATAACAAAGCGCATGGGGGTTGAGCAAACGAGTTGATAAATAGGTAGATCGAGCAATTTACTAACCTTTAGATAGGTAACCAAAGAAAAAAACGGAATAATCATTCTGCCAAGTTCTGCTGGTTTTATACTATCTAACTTCTCCCAGAAAAAAATTGAATTTTTTCAATTGAACTGAAAAAGCTAACAAGCTTTGTGCTTGCTTTTTTACTCACTAAAACTAGAGCGGATGGAGTAATGAGTATGAAGCTTTTGATCCAGGGTAATAACATTACAGTTACTGAAGCAATTCACGACTATGTAGAGCAGAAACTGGAAAAAGCCGTTAAACACTTTCAAAATATCACCACAAAAGTAGACGTTCATTTGTCTGTTGCTCGTAATGCTCGCATCGCTGACAAACACAAGGCAGAGGTCACCGTTTATGCGAATGGAGCCGTAATTCGGGCACAAGAAGGAAGCGAAAACTTATACGCAAGCATCGATTTAGTCTCTGATAAAATTGCTCGTCAGCTACGCAAATATAAAGAGAGACTGCAAGACCAAAAAACTCAAACTAATCTGAAGACAGGAGAAGTTGTTGAAGACAAACCCGTAAGTGAAACATTAATCGGCGATCGCAGTCCAGAGCTTCCAGCAGAAGTAGTACGCATGAAATATTTCGCCATGCCTCCCATGTCTATTGAAGAAGCCTTGGAACAACTTCAGCTAGTCGATCACGATTTCTATATGTTTCGCAATCGCGACACTAACGAAATTAACGTGATTTACATACGCAACCACGGTGGCTACGGCGTTATCCAACCGCGTCCAAACAATGGAAATTCTAATGGTTTCCACTAGGTGATTAGTGATTAGTGATTAGTGATTAGTGATTGGGAGATCTAGCATATAGGTTATCAGTTATCCCAGTCACCAGTCACCAGTTAGTTAATTCCTAATTCGTAATTCATAATGCAAGAATTTTGAATTGATTCAGTCACCAGTCGCCTTTCATGTGGTACTGCTTTTTCTCGCTTTTCCTGTACTAGAGGAAAGCTCTTCAATGGTTTCCAATTCCGATTCTGGTATTTGAATTAAAAAGGGAAGATCTGCACCAGCCAATCCTCGCTTAATTCTAAAAGGCGTGGTTTCAAAAAGGATAAATAATGGATAAGTTTTGGCTGCTCCTTCACTCAACATATGCTGTTCGCGCAGAGGCATAAGCCATTCATAATCCTTATCCAAATAA
>CAYTUO010000103.1:0-12185 GCA_964441015.1 uncultured Pleurocapsa sp. | reverse complement strand
CCAACTGAAAATTACTCGCCCTAACTGTTCCGTCCCCTAGTTGGAAATTAGCCGAACCTGTTGCCTTAAGGGTTTCTGGATTTTCTAGCGTTCCCAAAAACCGTGCCTGACCAGACAAGCGTCCCATCTCGACTGGTAAAGTTGTTTGATAGAGGCGAGCGATCGCCGCAGCAGGAACGTTAGTCGCTTTTACATCAAATAGATATTCTGCCTTTTGAATTTTGGATTGGTGATTGGTGATTAGTGACTGGTGACTGGGAAATTTCCCTCCTTGTCCCCCTTGTCCTCCTTGTCCCCTCTGTCCCTCTGCCCCTCTGCCCTCTGCCTTCTGCCTTTCAAATTGAATTTTTCCCGTCCCTGTTAATCGTCCCCCAACAGTAGGGGTAGCTTGAAATCGGGTTACTGAGAGATTAGAACCGATCAGTTGTAAATGGGCGCTGCTACCGGAGTGAAAATCGACGCGATCGACGCGCGTTTGTTTAGTGCTAACAACGTCAAGGGATAATTTGGGTTGGTTCAGTAATCCCGTAACCTGAATATCGGCTTTAATTTCTCCTAAAATTGCAATAGGCGGTTTTTTGAGTTTTAATGCCCCGATAACTTCTTCTATCTTAATATGCTGCGTTTTTGCTTCTAATGAATAGCCTTTTTGCAGATCGACAATTCCGTTAGCAATGCCAGGAATAGAACCAAAACGAGAAGTAACATTTTCTAAGCGAATCTCGGTTTCTCGAAAACGCAGTAGACCATTACTGTTAGTAAAAGGTTGGGTGAGGACTGGGATGTGTGCCGTTACCTCATCTAGACTAGCAACTCCATTGATGCGAGCGATTTGTTGTGGTCTAATTTGGACTTCTAGGTTGGCAGCAACTGTCCCCGCTTGTAGGTTAAAAGGTAAAGGCAGCAAATTACCGACATCAGCAGCTTTAATTTTATTTCCGTGAACGATCAGGTTAATCGCTTCGGTTTTAGGAATCCCAGTGCCTGCAACTTCAATATTTCCGCCATTGGCAAGTTTTCCAGACAAATCAAACTCGATAATTTTCCCGTCATCGATAAAATCGGCTTTTCCAGCATCAATGAGTACCTTAACAGGAGTTTGTCGCTTTCCGGCGAGCGATCGCGCTGCTAAAATCACTTCCGCATCCTGTAAGCGCAGTGTCTTTAAGTTAACTTTGAAGCCGTTTTTCGATTGCTTGGGCGAATCAAACTTGGTTAACAGCCAGTTTCTATCTTTTCCTTGCTCTAGATAGATATCAGGTTGAATTGCGGTAACATCAAGCTGGAGTTCTCCTTGAGCAAGTAAGACAAGAGGGTTAAAAGATACATCTACAGCCGTCACAGAAACTTTGGCCGGATCGGTAGGAAGAGATAGAATTTCACTAGCACCAAAGCGTGCGCCAACCAGAGAGAAGCTTTTGAGCGAACCAATTTTGACCGGACGATTGAGGAAATCTGTCAGTTCTGTTTCTATTAAGGGAACTAGCTGGCGTTGAATAAAGAACCATCCATAGGCAAATCCACCACTGAGGCTAATCAGTAGAATCCCTCCACCTCCGAGCAAAATACGCCGCCTCCATTTCGATCTTTTAGGAGGTTCAGGATCTGACGGATGAGGTAAATTAGCTTCTGGTTCGTTCCCTTCGTTACCGGAATTGGACTTTTCTATCATCATAAGCTTTTCCTCACAGCCCCAACTGTCTAGTATCAGTAATCAGATTTTGGATTTTGGATGAAAGGATTTTGGATTAATTTTTCCTTGTCCCCTCTGCCCCTCTGCCCCTCTGCCCCTCTGCTCCTCTGCTCCCCACACTCCCAATCACCTTCTCACCTTCTCACCATTCACTGATAACTGATAACTGATAACTGACCACTGATACTAGCCAGACCTATGTCAATCAATTATAAAGATTGAAATTTGATCCCTAAGTTTCTCCGTGTGCATCAATTATCTTGTTGCTTGTCTCAGTTTAATTTAAAGAAAATAAAATTCTGTGTTAGGAAAACGAGTTTTTCAATTAGTCGGGCTACTCCTAGTATTATGGCTAGGCTTGGATCTAATCTGCCGCCTGGGAGCAGAAATTTTTTGGTTTGAAGAAGTCGATTATTTGTCAGTTTATCTGCTCAGGCTAATCACCAAAGGCGTGTTATGGATAGCCGTATTCAGCTTGAGTGTAAGCTATCTGCTAGTTAATCTTTCCCTAGCACAACGATTCAAATATCCCCACCCATCAACCAGCGAACGAGTGAAACTAGAAAAAAGAGCTTGGGAAGTTGGGAAAAGCGAAAAATGGGAAAAATACGCCTCTAAAAAAACACGCCAGATTTCGCAACCCTTGAGATTAAATTGGTTACTCCCCCTGTCGCTAGGTTTGGGTTTGCTGGTGGGATTATTACTGATGCACTACGGTCAAATCGTTTTTAATTACTGGTATCCCAATCCGAAGCTAGCGCATATTACTTCACTGATTCCCTCTCGATTTCGACTGGAAATTATTTGGCAGCTAGTGAGACAATTAAATTCCCAAGTTTGGTATCTCGCACCGATTCTGGGACTAGCGATCGCACTTCTCATCTATCCTCGTTTTTTACTTTTCGTGATCGCGCTAATCCTTAGCTTACTCCTGAGTTCGATTGTCTCCGAGCATTGGGACAAAGTATTGCAATATTTTCACCCGACACCTTTCAGTGCAAGTGAGGCTGTATTTAATCAAGACATAAGCTTCTATATCTTTAGCTTACCTGTTTGGGAATTGCTGGAACTGTGGCTCACGGGATTAGCCCTATACGGTTTCGTCGCCGTTTTTATAATTTATCTATTATCGGGAGATAGTCTGAGTCAGGGGAGTTTTCCTGGCTTTTCGAGAGAGCAACAAAGGCATTTATCTGGATTGGGTGGCGGTTTGATGCTAGTCGTTTCCTTGAGCTATTGGCTGAGTCGCTATGAATTGCTCTATTCAACGCGAGGAGTCACTTATGGTGCTAGTTATACCGATGTCGCCGTGCAACTGCCAGCCAATACCGTACTCAGTATCCTAGCTCTGGCGATCGCACTCAATCAACTTTGGGGGACAATCTTCTCTCCGCTTGTTGCCTTTAGTCGCAAATTTGTCTTTTACGAACTAGTCCTCTATTTAGTCCTAGCGGTCAGCATCGGCACAGTCCTCCCCACTGCCGTACAATATTTAGTCGTGCAACCCAACGAATTAGGACGAGAGCGACCCTACATTGAGCGTACCATTGCCCTAACTCGACAAGCCTTTGCTCTCAACAATATTGACGCACAAAGCTTCGAGCCGCAAGGACAACTAACCCAAGCCGATCTTCGCGCCAATGACCTAACGATTCGCAATATTCGCCTTTGGGATGAGCGACCGCTTCTCGAAACCAATCGACAGCTTCAGCAAATCCGCCTTTACTATCGGTTCCCAGATGCTAATATTGATCGCTATACTTTTCCTAGACCCGAAGAACCCAAGAGCAGCGAACAGCGACAGGTTCTCATCTCTGCACGGGAACTAGACTACAGTGCCGTCCCCCAACAGGCTCAAACTTGGGTAAACCGTCACCTCATCTATACTCACGGTTATGGCTTTACTCTCTCTCCGGTCAATACGGTGGCTCCTGGAGGGTTGCCCGAATATTTTGTCAAGGATATCGGCATTGGGGAAGAAGGTTCGCTGACGGTTTCTAGCGAGGCTGTGCGTGCCAGTATTCCGATTGGCAATCCGCGAATTTATTATGGTGAAATTACGAATAACTACGTGATGACCCCAACCAACGTCAGAGAACTAGACTATCCGAGCGGTAGTGACAATGTTTACAATACTTACGAAGGTCGAGGGGGAATTAAGATCGGTTCTTTTTGGCGTAGATTGTTGTTTGCCAAATATCTCAATGACTGGCGCATGGTATTTACCCCTGAATTTCGACCCGAAACAAAAGTTTTATTCCGGCGCAGCATTAGCCAACGAATTCGTGCGATCGCACCTTTTCTGAGCTATGACAGCGATCCCTATCTAGTTGCAGCCGCTCCACAGCAACCAGAGTCCGAAACATCAAGCTACTTATATTGGATTGTGGATGCTTATACAACGAGCGATCGCTATCCCTATTCCGATCCTGCCAGCGAAGGCATTAACTACATTCGCAACTCCGTCAAGGTTGTCATTGATGCCTATCACGGCTCCGTTAACTTCTATATTGCTGATACAAGCGATCCCATTATTACCACTTGGTCGTCTATCTTCCCCGATCTGTTCCAACCGCTCGATGCCATGCCAGAGAGCCTTCGCAAGCATATTCGCTATCCGGTCGATTTTTTCAAGATTCAGTCGGATCAGTTGATGACCTACCACATGACCGATTCCCAGGTTTTTTACAATCGGGAAGATCAGTGGCAAATTCCCAACGAAGTCTATGGCGATAAAACGCAGTTAGTCGAGCCTTATTATTTGATTACCAGTTTGCCAACCGTTCCCTTTGAAGAATTTCTTCTGCTCCTCCCTTATACTCCCCGACAGAGAACGAATTTAATTGCTTGGCTAGCAGCGCGATCGGATGCTGAAAATTACGGAAAATTGTTACTGTACATCTTTCCCAAGCAACGTTTGGTTTACGGGCCCGAACAAATTGAGGCTCGAATTAACCAAGATCCCGTAATTTCGCAACAAATTTCCCTCTGGAATCGCCAAGGTTCGAGAACGATTCAGGGCAATCTTTTAATCATTCCCATCGAGCAATCCTTACTTTATGTGGAGCCGCTTTATTTGGAAGCCACTCTCAATAGCCTGCCAACACTCGTTAGAGTAATCGTCGCCTACGAAAATCGCATCGTCATGGCACAAACCCTCGAACAAGCATTGCAAGCCATCTTTGAGGAAGAAGAAACCCCTACTCCTATCGTTCGTCCGGTAGAAGAGCCAGCCGCGGCCTCTTGATAAGAAAAGTAGAGTAGTAGAGACGTAGCATTGCTACGTCTCTACTACGTCTCTACGCATTGCTACGTCTCTACTGACGATTCTTGAGTAGCTGTTTAACTGTTTGACTCGGTTGATTGCCCAGACTGTGGCGATGGAGTCAACAATTTCTTGGAGAAAGCGATAGCGATTTTCTAGGCTACCTCCGTAGCGATCGCTGCGATGGTTGGTTTTCGATGATCAGTAATCAGTAAGTTCAATCAATTGACTAGTCGATCTTTTAGACTTCTATTACTGATGGGTTATTTAAGGGCAAGCTGTACTAGCTGTCATTAACGTATTTGAGAATAGGCTGTCTCAGCAATTCCAGGAAGTTCCGCATAAAAACCTCTTGCTGATTGTACTATCCCATAAAAGCTAGCAGCTAGAGTCCCTAAAAAAACCGTGTTTAAAAGAGTAAGAATCAATAAACTATTGGGCTGAAAACCTTGCTTGAGAAGATCTAAAACTAATCCCCCTAAGATTAATAGGAGATCCAACAGAATTACTTGCATGGCATTAAAACGAATGAAATGATTAACTTTATCATTTCTAACGACAGCGAAGAATAAAACAAAGAAAATAATTATGCCAGTGAAGGGAAGACCGTAGTAAAGCGAAATGATTGGAGAAAGGGGCAGATAAAGCGTACTCAGAATTGGAAATTGTTTGAATAAATGTAGACCAAATGGTAAGCCATAAATCAAAGGAAGGATATAAACAATAGCTCCTAAAATACGCTCTTTAGCTTCTGTAACGCTAGGTGCAGTCATCTTTAGTTCTCCTGTTGTTTTTGGTAAAAAATTCCTGACTGACTATTTTGATTTTACGGGTTTTTAGGAGCGACGATCAGTCGTTGAAATAGAGGCTTGCCCAGATAAGCGATCGCGATCGAGTATGGTAATTTTAGCGCCATCAAGAGCAATGAGTCCTTCGCTACTGAGTTTATAAAACACTCGCGATAAGGTTTCTGGAATCGTGCCTAAACGAGCCGCTAGTTGATTTTTGGTCAGATCGAGTTCTATCGTTTGAGGATTGCCCGTGCGATCGCTTAAATCCAGTAAATAAGTAGCCAATCTTCCTGGAACCTCTTTAAGTGACAAATTCTCCACTAAATTAGCAAATCTTCGCAAGTGTCGGGCAAAACTCACTAGCATATTAATGGCTAGAGTCGGTTCTTGTCGGAGAAGATCTAGAAAAGTCGTTCGCTCAAAAAATAATAGTTCGCTTTTCTCAACGGCGGCGGCGGAAGCTGGAAAGCATTGTCCGTCAAAGGCTGGCACTTCAGCAAAATGTTCTCTAGCGCCAAATAAATGCAAAATCTGTTCTTTCCCATCGGCAGAAAGTTTGAAGACTTTAACTCTCCCTGTTTTAACGACAAAAAAACCAGTCCCTTCATCTCCTTCCCAGAAGATGGTTTCACCTTTGCGATAGGTTTTGAGTTGAGCAATCTTAGCAAGAGATTCTAGCTGATCTAGCGGTAAACTCCGAAACATTTGGGTATTTCCCAGAAATTCTTTTAAATCAGATATCGGCTCGTTTGCTGCTGTCATGATTTATCACTAAACCTCCTGCAAAAGTCTAAAAATAATAAATTAGGAATGCTTTTTTCATCAATTCTTATTCCTGTTCCCTGTTCCCTGACTTCTGAAAGAAGTCTATTGATATGGGTGAGAGCGATTGCCTTTCAAGGCAGTGACAGATTCGATGAGGCAGAGCTTACGCTACGTGATCGCGTGATCGAAAAATCTTCTGCAACGGCCGACTACAAACGTTCTCGCTTAAATTTTTCCATTGCTTCAGCAAACTTATCCGACGAGATTGCGTCGAGCAGATAAAGCTTGAAAGGCTCGTTCTGACTGAGATATTCAGCATAGGAAGACTGAAGATAAGGGCGGAAATCGTTGCGATCGCTAATGTAAACCTCAAAAAATGCAAGTTGCATTGATTGAGTATAACTAGCAATTAGCTGCGGACTTGGCAGTGTAAGACTTTCCACCGACGCGATCGCTTCTGTAATTTCTGCATCGAGTTGAGAAAAATCAACGTGTGCCTGTCCCTCAACTGCCGCTAAATATTTGTTAGGAGTAGTAAGCCAAAGAAACGAGCGAACCTGCTCGAAGACTAAGGGCGTTGCTGGGTCGTAAGTTCCCGCACCAATCGAGATGGGAATTTGAATCTTGCTCAATCCTTTTTGTCCAAAAATACTGCTATTGACGGGATTGATAGCATAGACCGCCTGAACTCGGCTATCTCGGAAATTATACGCTTGCCTCGGCAGCGCCAAAGCCCGACACTGTAGCAAAAGAGAGGTATTCAGACCGCTCAATTGCCGATTGCACTCTTGCTCCAAGTTCTCAAAATCAATCTCGGCTCCAGCTACTGCTAGCGCCGTATAACCGCCAAAGGAGTGACCCCCTACGCCTACCGAATCAAGAGCGAGTCGTCCTTCAAATTGGTCTTGATTGCGCCGTTCTAGTTCGTCGATTACATAGCTGATGTCTTTGGGGCGGTTAATAAATTCATCTACGTCGAAAACTTCTCTCGAATAGCCTTCTAGTAAGGCTTTTGCCTGTTTGGTATCGCTGCCGGGATGTTGGGGAAGCGCCACTACATAGCCATAGGAACTTAGGTGTTCTGCATCTTTGGCAAAATCTTCAGGTCTGGAGGCTAGCCCGTGAGAGATAATGACGACTGGAGTTTTTCCCGCTCGCCACCGTTGGGGTTTGTAGACATCGACATAGAATTGACGCTTGCGGCTCTCGTCAGCAAGCAGCCAGGTTTCCTTCTCTACTCCATACTCTCCGGGTTTACGGAGGTCGGGCAGCGTTGAAAAATCGACGGGGGATTCCGCTTTGGCTTCCATCACCGTCAACTTCTTCATTTCCTCGATGGAACCCTCAGTCGCCAGGATTACTTTTTCGGCAGCCTTTGCACCTGCAAGCATCAATTCTCCCTGAAATTGCATATTGGTTGGGAGCTTCTGTAAGAAGTTGAGCAGGGTCAATCCTTGGGGATCGAGCGCCGCTTGGACGAGAGCGCCTCGCAGCGCATATTTTCCATTGCTTCCCCCTTCAATTGTTATAAATTTGCCGATTTGGGCTAGGATATCTTCTCCGATTTCCGTGTTGAAAAAGCGAGACACGACTAAGGGATCGAGATCGGCTCGTTCGAGGAGCGCCTTTCGGAATTGAGCTTGCTGTTCTGGAGTCGCTTGTCCTAAAAAGAATTCCAAGTCTTTATTAATTTTGCCTTCTTTAGCAAAGGTTTCTAAGGAAGCAACGCTAACCGATAATTGCAAAGGGCCGTAAGTTAAGTAAAGTTTTTCGGCTGCTCGAATTGGAATCGCACTTGCAAGCGTACAAAGTATTCCCAACGCTAGAGATTCTTTCCAACTCCGAAAGATAGACGATTTAAATTTTCTTGCTGATGGGTTGAAATGGCTGGTTGTCATCCGATTAACCTCTATTCATTTGTGTCCGGCTTTGAGAGTAATTGCAAGCATCGTGCAATTCATGAGTTGTGTTTCACAACCTGAGAAGAAATTTAGTCGTGTGGAGTGTACCCATTTATCCAAATCAAGTGGCAATTCATTTAAATTTTTGTCTTGTTTCCCGTCGAAGTTGCGATCGCTTGCATTATTCCCGATCTGCTGGTGGTTGTGACTTATTTGACTGGTTTCCGAGTGAATGAATCCGAAAACTCGGTATCGTATAATCCCTGGGTAAGTAATCTTCTGGAATCGTATTTTGATTGCCATCTCGAATTGCCGAATAATGAGGCGACATAATTTCAATCCCGACTTCGTTGCATTTGTCCTGGATATTTTGATGCAATTCGGAATAAGTTCTTGCCATCATCGTCGGGCGATCGGTATAGGCATTCAATTCATAGCTAACATAGAAATCATCCAAGCTCGTTTGCAACACAAAAGGGACAGGTTCTTTCAAGATATGTTCGGTTGCATTAGCAGCAGCAATTAACGCTTGGTAAACTTTGCGCCACGGCACATCATAACCCAGGGTAATCGTCGTATGAAGGATGAGCGAAGGGGCATCGGCTTCCCGTGCCGCAGCACTATAGTTGATAATATTGCTGCCCTGTACCGTCGCATTAGGAATTGTAACTACTACATTTTTAGCGGTGCGAATGCGCGTTACTAAGAGCGTTTTTTCGACGATATCTCCGACAGAATCGCCAATTTTGACGCGATCGCCCACCTGAAAAGCACGAGTGTAAATCAAAATAAAACCACTGACAACATTGGCGATCGCCGAGGTAGAACCCAGGGAAAAGAGAATCCCCAAAAAGACGGAAATTCCTTGAAAAGCTGGCGAATTAAATCCTGGTAGATAGGGAAAGGCAACAACTGCTGCCAAGGCAATAATTAGGAACAAGAGGAGATTGTAAGTCGGTTTTGCCCAATCGGGATAAAAACCTGGCAAAGTAATCGTTTCTCTTTCTAGTCCTGTAAAAATTGGTCTAATAAAACGAATAATAAAAGAGGCGATCCAGACAATTAAAGCAACAATAAAGACATTAGGCAAATAACCTATAATAGAATTAAAAATAACTTTAAGAGCGGCAAAAAGATACCCAAAAACATTTATCCCTATCGATTGCGTCCAAGGAAAAAAGCTCAAGATTGCGGGGATATATATATTGAGTATTCCCAAGAAAATTATCAAGTGAACGATCTGAAAAGATCGAATTAAAAAATCCGTAATTTGAGAAGCAGATAAAATTTCAATGTTTTGAATTCTCAGAGAGGGAATAATTGTATGCTGCCAAGACCTAAGCTTACGATAGATTTTGGGGAAAGTTTTATTTAAAACAATAAAACTAATAACTAAAATAACCGTTGAAACAATAGTATAGACAACTCCTAAAACGATCGCGAACGGTTGACGCTCTTTTCGATATTGCTCGATAGAAGATTGAATTTGCTTTCGATATTCATCGGCGAGTTCTTGTCGATTTTCACGGGCGACTTTGGCATCTCCTTCCGTAATTGTTATAATTACCTGATGCCCTAAAATAAGACTAGTTGTATCATCTTTTTCTTCTTCAATTTTAAGATTATTGACATCGATAGAACGATCGTTGGCAATTTTTTCCAGTCTTCTCGTAATAGCTTCCGCTCGCTCTTCTGGGGAAAATGAACCGATTCTGTCTTGAATGACGAAAAGAGTTTGCCCATTGAAAACGACTGGAACACCATCGATTTGATTTTCAGTACTAATACTATCTTGAGCATAATTGAGTGGGGATGTTGTAATAATTAGAAAAGCAATTAACACCCAAGCTATAAAACAACTTAACTTTTTGTAAAGCATCGTTAATTAACCCCACAAAATCCGTACTGGTTAGAAATTTTTATTGGACTCGCGATCGCTTTTGGCGGTACGCGGAGCGTAATCGCGTTGCTGTTTCAGTTGCCGTACAGACTCTTGAGCTAAGCCTAAGAGCGAGCCTCCCACCGCTCCCACCACGGCATACTTAACGCCTAAGCTGCGATAATAGGGGCTTGGGAATAATGCACGACCGACGATCCAGCCGATTCCTGCTCCCAACAGGGCAGTAACGATACCTGAAAAGATAATTCGTTTGCGGTTCATGTCTTGGACACCTCTGCTTTCTTGGGTTTCTCTACAACCAGATTGCTATCAAGAAAACGACTCTCAAAACTTTTGATCGCCACATACAACACTGGCACTATCAGCAAACTCAAGACAGTTGCTACTAGCAATCCCCCAAATAAAGCTGTCCCAATCGACCAGCGCGAGGCTGCTCCTGCTCCCGTAGCAATTACTAGAGGGAAAAACCCTACCAGCGATGAAACTGCTGTCATTAAGATGGGACGGAAACGTTCGGCTGCTGCTTTCTGGGCGGCTTTGATAATAGATAAACCTTCCGCTCTTGCTTGATTGGCAAACTCGACAATTAAAATGGCATTTTTACTCGCAAGACCGATCAACATGACTAAAGCGACATTGGCATAGACATCGTTGACCAGTCCTCGCATTGATAGGAAGAGTAACGCTCCCAACATAGCCAAGGGGACGGACAGCAAAATGATGATGGGGTCGATATAACTCTCGTATTGGGCCGAGAGGGTCAGAAAAACCATAATAATTCCGAACAGAAAGACTAGGACACCTAGACTACCTGCGGCGATTTCCTCTTTTGCCAAACCAATCCAGTTACTGCTAACCCCAGGAATAGCAGTTTCTGCCACGGCTCGATCCATTGCCTGGATCGCTTGTCCGCTACTGTAGCCCGGTGCTTGAGAGCCTTGCAGTTTAATCGAGCGATAACCATTGTAGTGAGTAATGGTTTGCGGGGCAGTAATGGGCGTAACGGTTATCAATTCTTGGAGCGGGATCGTGTTGCCATCTCTAGAGCGGATATACAGTTTATTGATATCCTGCGGGGAATTCCGATAGTTGCCTTCTGCCTGTACGTATACTTTATAGCTGCGAGTCCCTAGTACAAAGTCATTGACATACTGAGAACCGATGGTTGCTCCCAGAGTTTGCACCGCCTGTTGGAAATCAATGTTGAGCGACTCTAATTTGTTGCGATCGATTTCTATTTGTAACTGTGGCGTACCTGCGGTAAATTGCGTATATGCAGTTCCTCCTATGGCTGGGTCTTGATTGGCTTTTGCCAGGGTTTCTTGAGCGTTAAGGAGGAATTCGTCAATGGAGATCTTACCGCCAGTCCCATCCTGAAGCATAAGCTCAAAGCCTCCAGTCGTACCAAATCCAGGAATCGCCGGAGGGTTGAACGCTGCTACGATCGCATTATCGATCGCACTGAACCCCCGATTTAATCGCTGCAAAATTCCCTGAATACTCTGTTCTTTAGTTTTTCTTTCATCCCACGGTTTCAGCTTGGCGAAGAAAAGTCCCTGATTGGGGCCGGCTCCCTCGAAACCAGTTCCACTCACGATGAAGTTGGCTTCAATCTCAGGAATTTGACCCATAATTTCTCCCACCTGCTCGACGACTCGGTCGGTGTAACTGAGAGATACGCCATCGAGTGCTTGAATCAAGCCCAAGATAATCCCCTGATCTTCAGCCGGGACAAAACCAGTGGGGACGGCTTGAAACATATAGTAAGTCCAGAACAAGGCAGCCACAAAAGCCGCCATGACAAGGTAGCGAATGCGAATCAAAAGCCCAACCGTACTTTCATAGCGATCGCGAAACCAAGCCAGCAGTC
>CAYTUO010000102.1:0-12209 GCA_964441015.1 uncultured Pleurocapsa sp. | reverse complement strand
TGTTTGAACGCTTCACAGAAAAAGCCATTAAGGTAATCATGCTGGCCCAGGAAGAAGCTCGTCGCCTGGGACATAACTTCGTAGGCACGGAACAAATTCTTCTTGGGCTAATTGGAGAAGGAACGGGTGTCGCCGCCAAAGTCCTAAAATCTATGGGGGTCAATCTCAAAGATGCCCGCATAGAAGTGGAAAAAATTATTGGTCGCGGCTCCGGGTTCGTAGCGGTGGAAATTCCTTTCACCCCAAGAGCCAAGCGGGTTCTCGAACTCTCCCTCGAAGAAGCTCGCCAACTCGGTCACAACTACATCGGCACCGAACACCTACTTCTCGGTTTGATTCGGGAAGGAGAAGGTGTAGCCGCTAGAGTCCTGGAAAATCTGGGAGTCGATCTCGCCAAAGTTCGGACTCAGGTAATTCGGATGCTCGGCGAAACGGCTGAAGTTGCGACAACACCAGGCGCTCAGGGACGGACGAAGACCCCAACCCTAGACGAGTTCGGCTCGAACCTCACCCAAATGGCAGGCGAGGGCAAGCTCGATCCCGTCGTGGGACGGCAAAAAGAAATCGAGCGCGTGATTCAGATTTTAGGTCGCCGTACCAAGAACAACCCCGTCCTAATTGGAGAACCGGGGGTCGGAAAAACGGCGATCGCCGAAGGTCTGGCACAGCGCATCGCTAACAAAGATATCCCCGATATTTTAGAAGACAAGCGGGTCGTCACCCTCGATATCGGCTTGTTGGTTGCGGGAACCAAGTATCGCGGGGAATTTGAAGAGCGCCTCAAGAAAATTATGGACGAAATTCGTCAAGCTGGAAACGTGATTCTGGTCATTGACGAAGTACATACCCTCATTGGAGCAGGTGCAGCCGAAGGCGCGATCGATGCAGCCAATATCCTCAAACCAGCCTTGGCCAGGGGAGAATTGCAGTGTATCGGCGCAACGACCCTCGACGAGTACCGCAAGCACATCGAACGGGATGCCGCACTAGAGAGGCGCTTCCAGCCTGTGATGGTGGGCGAACCTTCTGTAGAAGAGACGATTGAGATTCTCTACGGCTTAAGAGAGCGTTACGAGCAACACCACAAGCTGAAGATTCTCGACGAGGCCCTAGAGGCAGCAGCGAAGCTTTCAGATCGTTATATTAGCGATCGCTATCTGCCAGATAAAGCCATCGACCTCATCGACGAAGCCGGATCGCGCGTGCGCCTGATCAACTCTCAATTGCCGCCAGCCGCTAAGGAACTCGATAAAGAACTGCGTCAGGTTCTCAAGCAAAAAGACGACGCAGTGCGGGCGCAAGACTTCGATCGCGCTGGAGAATTACGCGATCGCGAGATGGAGATCAAAGCCCAAATTCGCTCCATTGCCTCGGCTAAGAAGCCAGAAGGCGGAGGTGAAGACCCGGTTGTTACGTCGGAGGAAATCGCCAATATCGTCGCCTCTTGGACTGGCGTTCCCGTCAACAAGCTAACGGAAACCGAATCTGAGAAGTTGTTGCACATGGAAGATACCTTGCACCAGCGCCTCATCGGTCAAGAGGATGCCGTCAAAGCGGTTTCGAGAGCGATTCGTCGTGCCAGAGTGGGACTGAAAAACCCCAACCGACCTATTGCTAGCTTTATCTTCTCCGGCCCCACGGGAGTCGGTAAGACAGAACTCACCAAAGCCCTAGCTGCTTATTTCTTCGGTTCAGAAGATGCCATGATCCGCCTGGATATGTCGGAGTACATGGAGCGCCATACCGTCTCCAAGCTGATCGGTTCGCCTCCAGGATATGTCGGCTATAACGAAGGCGGTCAATTGACAGAAGCCGTGCGCCGCCGTCCTTATACGGTAGTGCTGTTCGACGAAATCGAAAAAGCGCATCCCGATGTCTTTAATATGCTGCTGCAAATCCTCGAAGATGGTCGCCTGACCGATGCTAAGGGTCGGACAGTAGACTTCAAGAATACGCTACTGATTATGACCTCGAACATCGGCTCGAAGGTAATCGAAAAAGGTGGCGATCGCCTGGGATTTGAGTTGGCTGAAGACCTAGCAGAAGCACAGTACAATCGGATTCGCTCTTTGGTTAACGAGGAACTGAAGAACTACTTCCGTCCTGAATTCCTCAACCGCGTCGATGAAATCATCGTCTTCCGTCAACTTAGCAAGGACGAGGTGAAAGAAATTGCCGAGATTCTCCTCAAGCAGGTCTTTGCACGGCTAACTGAGCAAAATATCACGCTTGAAGTCAGCGAGAAGTTTAAAGAGCGCTTGGTCGAGGAAGGGTTCAATCCTTCTTACGGTGCTAGACCCTTACGTCGCGCTATCATGCGGCTCTTAGAAGACGTACTGGCTGAAGAAATCCTTTCCGGTCGCGTCCAAGAAGGCGATACAGCCATTGCCGATATTGACGAAGAAGGTAAGGTCAAGATCGTTCCTAGCGAACGTCAGCAACTTTTGGCTCAAGCTACTGATTAATTTAGCGCTAGGTGCAAATATTATTTAAACAATCGGTAGGAGAGAAGCTCTTTTCTACCGTTTTTTATTTTTTCTGCCGTTGGGCTTCGTATAAAAGGAGTGCCGCAGCGATCGCGACATTTAATGATTCTACTCCTCCACCCAGAGGAATTTTTACCTGGCGATCGGCTAGCGAGATTAACTCTTCTGTCAGTCCTGCTCCTTCATTTCCCAATAAAATTAACGTTGGTTGAGTAAAATCAATTTCCCAGTAAAGATTATCTGTTTTGGGTAATGTAGCAACCACCTGTACGCCCCGCGCCCGATAGTCAGTGACAATTTGAGTTAAATTGGGGCTAACGATAACAGGCAAGCGAAACCAGGCTCCAGCAGAGGAACGCAAGACTTTTGGATTATCTACATCGACGCTATCATCGCTAATCCACAATCCATCAACCCCAGCAGCGACAGCAGTGCGAATAATCGTCCCTAAATTGCCAGGATCTTGCAATCTCTCTAAGACTAATCCAAGGTTGAGATGGGGTAGTGGAGAAGGTTTTTCCGTCATCCGTAAGGCAGTGGCCACCACGCCATCTGGATGAACGGTAGTTGTGATCGCCGCTAAGACTTCCGAAGAGACGATTTCTATCCGTTTTGCTTTTTTAGATGCTTGTTCCCACAATTGCGGATGGCGCTCTTGCCACTGCTCGGTAAAACAAAACGTCACTAGGGAACAATCAACTTCGCAAGCCGTCTCTAGTAAATGAGTTCCCTCTAATAAAAACAGATTTTGCTCGCGCCTTCCTTTGGCTTGGTGTAACTTGCGTATTTGTTTAACGAGAGGATTTTGAAGACTCGTAATCATCTGAGTGGGAAACAACCCAATCACTTAAAGATGCGGAACCCGGGACTTGAACCCGGAAGTCTTTGCAGACACTAGAACCTGAATCTAGCGCGTCTACCAATTCCGCCAGTTCCGCTTATTTTAACGCCCGATCTCTTATTATGATTGACCGGACAAAATTAGTCAACCTTTGACGAGAAAGATCTTTAACGTTTTCTGAAGATCGTGCGAAAGTCAGAGAGCTAATCAGGATATTCACCATCTTTCCGGTAAAATCAATAAGCAAATTTATGTAAAAAAACATTAATATCTGTTAGGTTTTGGAGGACACAGCCATCAATAGCTCTTATAATCTCAATTCCTCTCTATCTCAGTCCGAAGACGAGCAACCCATTCTAGAAATCTGGGGTCAATCTCCGCTCAAAGGAGAGGTAGGAATCAGTGGTGCGAAAAATTCTGCCTTAGTGATTATGGCAGGAGCTTTACTATGTCCTGATGAGTGTCGGCTGGAAAACGTGCCGTTATTAGTAGACGTGACGCGGATGGGGCAAATTTTAGCCGCTCTGGGAGTCAAGCTCAAAAGACAAGGCAATATTTTAGAAATTAAGGCAAGTGATATAGGGCAATCCCAAGCGCCTTACGATTTAGTTTCTCAATTAAGAGCCAGTTTTTTTGTCATCGGCCCATTATTGACGAGATTAGGAGCCGCTAGCATTCCCCTTCCTGGAGGTTGCGCGATCGGAGCTAGACTTGCACGTTCGCGGTCTACAAGCGATGGGAGCCGACGTTCGCATCGAACATGGAATGGTTCATGCTTGCGTCAAAGGGAGCCGAGGTCGGTTAAAGGGAGCCAAAATTTATCTCGACTATCCTAGCGTTGGTGCCACAGAAACGATTATGATGGCAGCCACCCTAGCAGAAGGGGAAACCATTATTGAAAATGCGGCTCAAGAGCCAGAAGTCGCAGACTTGGCCAACTTTTGTCGGGCAATGGGAGCCAAAATTAGTGGGGCCGGCACGAATACGATTGTCGTTTCTGGTGTTGATCGCCTGCACGGGACAGATTACTCGATCGTTCCTGATCGCATTGAAGCAGGTACTTTTCTCGTGGCTGGGGCAATTACTCGCTCAGAAATCAGCTTATATCCTGTCGTGCCAGAGCATCTAGCTCCCGCGATCGCCAAGTTGCAAGAGATTGGGCCAAAGGTGATTATTGAAGCTCCCGATCGCCTGCGCGTCATTCCTAGTGACTTGCGGGCAACCGATATCGAAACCATGCCCTATCCAGGATTCCCCACGGATATGCAAGCGCAGTTCATGGCCTTGCTCACCCTCAGCGAAGGAAATAGCATTGTTAGCGAAACCGTGTTTGAAAACCGCCTGCGTCACGTAGCAGAATTAAATCGCATGGGTGCCGACATTCGCGTTAAGGGAAATCATGCAATTATCCGAGGCGTACCAATGTTGTCAGGCGCTCCCGTCATGGCAACGGATTTACGTGCTTCAGCCGCCCTGGTATTGGCAGGTTTAGCTGCTCAAGGAAAGACGGTGGTTCAGGGATTACACCACTTAGACCGTGGTTATGACAATTTAGAAGGGAAATTGCGGCAGTTGGGCGCTAAACTTCGTCGAGTAACTTCTCAAGGAGAAACTTCGGTAGATACTCCGCTCATCAACCCCTTAAATTCTGCTGTTTCTTAATAGCGAGTCAGTTGGGTTGTGCGATCAATTTGTGCAACCCATTATTATTTTTGGCGTTGCACAATTAAGGGATGATTTGGTGATTTTGGATGAAAGGATTTTGGATGAAAGGATTTTGGATTGTTTGAATTGCTTGTTAATTTTGACTTTTGAATGCGTGACTTTTGACTTCATCATTACGATATCATCCCGCTCTGATGCAACGCCTTATTTTTTGTCTTGTACAAAGAGATAAATTTATCTATTTCCAAAGATTTTGTAAATCTAAGATAAATCCAGGTAGGATATTTTCTCCTGATAAAGTAATTGGTGAGTCTAATAATTCTGGTGTTTGTCCTTGACGATAAATTTCTACTTGGTGTTTTTTGGGATTAATTAGCCATCCAATTTTTACGCCATTGTCTATATATTCCTGCATTTTTGCTTGAATGTCTTTTAAGCGATCGCTTTGAGAGACTAATTCTAAAACAAAATCAGGCGCGATCGGGGGAAACTTTTCTTTTTGTTCGGAAGTTAATGAATCCCATCTTTCTTGTTTGATCCAAGAAACATCGGGGGAACGATCTGCACCATTAGGCAGTTTAAAACAAGTGGAAGAATCAAAACAAACTCCTAGCTTAGCCTGTTCGTTCCAAATTCCTAGTTTTAAAGCTAAATTAAAGTTAAGTATTCCTGTTTCTCCTCCAGTTGGAGACATAATTATAATTTCCCCTTTGGCATTTCGTTCAAATTTAATTTCTGGGTTTTTGCGACAAAGCTGATAGAATTGCTCGTCAGTAAGTTGAAAAACAGAATTGAAGTTTATTGTATAGCTAGTCATCATAGAATTGTTGAAATTTTATCCTTTATTTTGACGATACCAGGCATCCACAGCCATCTGATGAATAACGCGCCAAGGACGAACATATTTTCTCGCTAATTCAGCACAATCTTCGTACTCTGGTTGGACATTTACAATAGTTTTTTCTCCTCCAGTTTCTTGAGTAGCAATTTTGATTCTGACGCTTCCAAACATCGTTTTTACTGAGTGAATTTCTCGTCCTAAAATTGAGCGTTGTTGTGTTAGATGTCGGATGCCTAAAGTGGTCGTTTCTTGAAAAATGATAGCTTCGCAAACAGAAGCTTTTTCTGGCGGACAAATGACTGTCAATAAAATCCCAGGACGAGATTTTTTCATGCCGATCGCTTGTGTAAAAACATCTAAGGCACCGACATTAAATAATGCCTCAAAAACATAGCCGATCGCTTGGGGACTGAGGTCATCAATTTGCGTTTCTAAAACAGAAATAATTTCTTGTTGGGTAGTCAGTTGTTCGTTCGAGCGGCCGAGCCACAATCTGAGAAGATTAGGAAGGGGTAAATCTTGCGATCCTGCGCCTAAACCGATGCGATCAAGGGTCATGGCAGGGGGAGAACCAAAACGAGTAGCAAGGGTCACTGCGATCGCTGCTCCAGTAGGCGTGACCAATTCCTTCTCGATGCCGTTGCTATAGACGGGAACTTGACGAGCTTCCCACAACCGTAAAACAGCAGGAACAGGGACGGGTAAACGACCGTGGGCCGCTTCGATTGTACCGCCTCCTGTAGGCATTGCCGAACAAAATAATTCGTCGATCCCCAGCCAATCTAAGCCTAAGCAAGTCCCAACGATATCGACAATAGCATCAGTGGCTCCGACTTCGTGAAAATGAACTTTTTCTGCTGCAATTCCGTGAACGGCTCCCTCTGCGATCGCCAGTTGACGAAACACCTGTAAACTCCATTCTGATGCCCTTAGTGGTAGAGAAGCCGCTTGAATGAGTTGCTCAATTTCTGGTAAATGTCTTGCTGGGGGATGGTGGTGATGATGGTGTTCATGACTGTGTTCAGCAAGGAGATCAACATGGACTTTAGTAGCTATCTGTCCGTTGCGATCAACCTTTTGTGCCCATAAACGATATTCTTGTTCGATTCCGAGCAACTTAAGCTGTTCGATTAGGTATTCTAATGGTACGCCAGCATCTACTAGAGCGCCGAGACACATATCGCCAGAAATTCCTGTTTGACATTCCAGATAGGCTAATTTTTTCATCGATCTCGCTCTAAAGAGGGACAGGGTTCGTATTAATAATATGTAACAATGAGGGCTGTGGATACCGTTCCCAGAATTCCTGAGTCAGTAACCACTAGTATCAGTTGTCAGTAATCAGTAATCAGTTAGTTCAATCAATTGACTAGTCAATCTTTTAGACTTCTATTACTGATGGGTTATTTAAGGGCAAGCTGCACGAGAGACATTTTAGAAAGCATAAATGAGGAGACCGAACTTGCTAACAGAAAGTCCCATCGTTGCATTTACCATTCTTGTAGCGGTTATCTTTACTGTACCGCCAATTTTTGAGCGACTGCGGCTGCCTGGATTAGTCGGTCTGTTGGTAGCGGGCGTAATACTGGGTCAGAATGGACTTAAGCTACTAGATTCCGAGTCTGAAACCATCAAACTGCTATCAGATATCGGCAAGGTGTATCTGATGTTCGTAGCCGGATTGGAGATCGATTTAGAGCAATTCCGCCAAACCAAAAATCGCTCGATGGGATTCGGCATTCTGACCTTTTTAGTTCCGCTCATTGCTGGTATCGCTGCGGGACGTTTGTTTAATTTTGGCTGGAATGCTTCTTTTCTCATTGGTTCTCTGCTTGCCTCTCATACTCTCTTAGCCTATCCCATCGTAAGTCGCCTGGGAGTCGTGACTAATGAAGCAGTAACCGTCACCATTGGTGCGACCATTTTTACCGACACGGGTGCTTTGCTCGTGCTAGCGGTTTGTGTGGGCATTCACCAGGGAGAATTTACGGCGATCAGTTTAGTTACTCTATTAGGGGGATTAGCCCTTTATTCGGTTGCCGTTCTCTTTGGCTTTGATTGGGCAGGAAAAGAGTACTTTCGACGCACTGGGGAGGAGGAAGGAAACCAGTTTTTGTTTATTTTGCTGGCGCTGTTTATCGCATCGGTGGGAGCGCAAGTCATTGGAGTTGAAAAAATTGTTGGCGCATTTCTCGCAGGATTGGCAGTCAACGACGTTCTGGGCAATAGTCCGGTCAAAGAAAAAATTGAGTTTATTGGAAGTGTATTATTCATCCCTTGTTTCTTTGTAGACATGGGATTGCTCATCGATCTGCCCGCATTTGTGAAAACCCTCGGTTCGGTTTGGCTGACTGTGGCAATTGTCGTGGCCTTAATTGGCAGCAAATTTTTAGCGGCATTTTTCGCCAAACTGCTCTACCGCTACAATCGGTCGGAAATGCTGACGATGTGGTCGCTATCGCTGCCCCAGGTAGCTGCTACCCTAGCCGCAACGTTGGTTGCCTATGAGACGGTAAATTCTGCTGGCGATCGCCTGATTAATGAGGGGGTCTTGAATAGCGTTATCGTGCTGATGTTGGTAACGGCTATCCTTGGCCCCTTGATAACAGCCAAGTTTGCCACTTCGCTAACCGTCCCTCAGACAGACACAGCAAAAGACAGTCTCTCAACTTGGTGGCAAGGAAATGGGGATGGAACAGAAGAAAAAACGCGCGATCCATTTAAGGTAGTCGTTCCAATTTACAACCCGCAAACTCAGCGTTCTCTGCTGGAAATGGCAGCACTGCTTGCCCGTCACGAATCAGGACAGATCGTGCCATTAGCGATTATCAAGGCAGGGGTTCAGATGGACGATCCGCAGTTGACAGGTCTTCTCAACCGCTCTCAGGCAAGGTTACAAGAAGCGCTAGAAATCTGTCAGGAACTCAACGTGGAAGCGTCAGCGACACTGCGAATTGATGACGATGTAGCGTTGGGGATCGGTCGTGTCAGTCGAGAGCAAAACGCTAGCCTGGTAATCATGGGTTGGGGATATGCTGCTGGCTTGCGGGCACGCTTATTTGGCAATCTCATCGATAGTGTTTTCTGGTCGTCTCACTGTCCGGTCGCCGTGACGCGCTTTTTGAGCAGTCCCTCTACAATCCAGAAAATTCTCGTACCCGTGGGCAATTTAGCGCGACAAACGATCGCTACTGTACGGTTTGCTCAAATTTTAGCCGATACTAATAAAGCAGAAGTGGTACTCTTGCACGTATGCGATCGCACAACACCCAGAACTCAGATCGCCCGTTTTGAGTCTCAACTGTCTGAGATCGTTTCTCAAGGTGATTTACAGGTAGTTCCCAAGATTCAAACCCTTGCTAGCGATGATGTTGTTAAAGCGATTATTCGACAAGCAAAGACATTCGATTTAGTCGTCTTACGTGCCGTTCGCTATCGCACCGCAGGAGGTTTAGCCGTGAGCGAAGTAACGACCCAGGTTATCAAAGAGTTAGAGTGTTCTATCGTTTTGCTGGGTGAACCACGTTCTTAAGTGATTCAAAATTCAAAATGAGCAAATTTATTCGCTCTGTATATCAGATATGATATAAATTAAGCATGGATAACGATGATAAACCCCTTGTTTGGTTACATGGTGAGATCAAAACCCCACCCTTTACCTCCCAGGCGCGAATTGAGGCAGGTTTTCTCCTCAGACGCTTGCAGCAAGGGGAGAACATCGGACTACCCCATGCTCGACCTATGCCTAGTATTGGGGCACATTGCTATGAGTTACGAATTCGCGATGCCGATAAAAATTGGAGAATCAACTACCGAATTGATGACGATGCCATCTTGATTCTTGAGGTGTTTAATAAGACTACTCAAGAAACGCCTGACAAAGTAATTGAAAACTGCAAAAAGCGACTAAGTAAATACGATACCGATACACTCGATTAATTATGGAGCGCCAAAAAAAAGAAAGACTAGAAGCTCATGGATGGAAAGTGGGTACAGTTTCCGAATTTCTGGAACTCACCCCCGAAGAAAATACTCTGATTGAAATTAAGTTAGCACTCAGCCGGAGCCTGAAGGAAAGACGACAAAAGATTATGACACAAACTCAATTATCACTTATTATTGGCTCAAGTCAACCACGCATTGCCAAAGCAGAAAATGGTGACGATTCTGTTTCGATTGAACTGCTAATCCGTGCGATGCTGGCCACAGGTGCAACCGTTCAAGAAATTGGACAAGTTATCGCTGAAGCTGGGTAAACTTCTGGTTATCCAAGTGGTTATCCAAGACTTTGACGTTTTGAACTTGAATATAAACGGAAACCATATGACTACAATTTATGAGTTGCGAACTCTAATTTTTCTACTTTTATTGTTAATTTTCCCTGTTTCCAACCCAAGAAAATCGGTTTTTTGTCTTTATTTTGACTATCATAGAGAGCAAAATTTTTAGACCAATCGCGCTCTTTTCCGTTGCGAATCAGAAAGGGAAGTAGTGCAAGCTGATTATAAGTTAATTGTAAAGTCTTGCCTGTAGCATCTTGTAATTTGACTGTTCCTTGACTCAAAAGACTGAGATCGAGTTGACTTTTTTGTTGAACAGATTGTTTAAATTCTTCATAAGTTCCATAGGATTCTTGTTCTCCCACTTCTAGGCTAAAACCTGCATATTCTTTGCCTTTTTTAGCTATTGCCTTGTAGGTCTGTTCTTGACTATAAAGCTGGACATATTTTTGATGAGTAAGCGCCACAGGAATATAATAATTAAGATTAATGGGACGGATGGCTAACCAGGTTTTTTCTAATTGAAAGAACCAGATCCCGTCTTCGATTTCTGCTTTAGCTGTTTTAGGCAATTGAAAAAAGAAAGGCGTTTTCGTCGCTGGACGCAGCCAGATTAAAAGATTGTTATCTTGTCCGATCTGATCTCCTGGGTTTTTTCCTGGACGAACCCAACTCCCGCCGGTATTGGCGACAAAATAATCTACACCGCGTTTTGAGTTGTATGCCATCAACTTAAACGGCGCAACATCTCCGTCGGGAAAATTGCCTGCCACACTTCCCATTTGATAAGTTTGACCAAAAAACTGCGTTTCCCAATATCCAGGTTGCCGATCATTGTCAGGTTTCCAATTTTCATACAAAGGCTTAGTAGCAAGAATTTCTACAGGGCGATCAAATTGTTTGCGTGCCAAAGCAATCACAGCTTGAGGTGGTCGATAGGTACTGGTAATTAAATGTAAAGAGTCCAGTTCTGGTTTAGGATTAGGCAAAGTCGCATCGCCGAAATATAACCAAAATGTCCGCGCGGCCGAAGATCCAAAAACGACATTCCCACCTCCATAATCTCGCTTGACAGGCCCTCCCCAACCGCCTCGATAATACTTCAGTGCCGCCGCCGCCGACATCCAATCCAAGGCTGCTTTGGCTAATTTTTTGACTTCTGGATCTTTAGCAAAATCGTAGAGATTGAGATAAGGAGCGAAGGTATGACTCATATAAGCCTCTGAATCCCATTCACCCATGCCGATCTGATAAAGTGCCCAAACGTAGCGTTGGATTTTCTGTTTGTAGACTTGGCGAGTTTCCTCATTTCCGGTTTCTTGGGCCATGAGGTACACTGAGGTTTCTCGCATGGCTCTTAAATTATCTGTATTGCGACTGTCCACCCAACCGCCACGCCTGCTAATATCCCAATCTCTTCCCGTACCATCGCCGTTGCCATAAATCGGATGAGGACGACCATTAGGATCTTGTTCCGTCCATTTTTTGGCCCCTAGAAACATTCGTTGCTTGTAAGCAGGGTTGAGAAATTGACCGAAGAGGAAATATTTGCGAATTTGTCCTTTGAGGGTAAAGCTGTAATAATAGTCAATTCCTTCTGTATGTTGGTGTTTTTGGGCTTGAGGATCTTCGGATTGCAGGAAAGCTAGCGCTTGTTTGCGATTACCTGCCAAAAAGTCCAACATGGCTCTAGGATAAGCACCCTTTTCATTTTCTCCGTAACCATTGCCGTAACTTGTCGGATTGGCAAAATCACGAATAATAGTGGCAGCGCGTTGTTGAAATTCGGCTTCTAGTTCGGGTGTCCAAGGGTTGCGTAACTCTGGCTCTACTTCTGCTAGTTTCAGTCGAGCGATCGCGCCTTGAGAAGTTTTTGGAGAGGTTTGTTCAACGGTTGTTGTAGAGTTGACGCAAGATTGGTAGCTGGCGACTGTAGCACTTAGGAGTAACGTCGCTACTAGGAACATGACTGAGCGCTTCATCTAGAAAGAGATTCCCCATCCAACATGACCTGCGCTCCATGACTGCGGGGATCGTCTTGACTGGAATTAGCAGCTTTAACCGAAGGATTGAAAGCAGAGGTTTGACCCGTAGAA
>CAYTUO010000101.1:0-12217 GCA_964441015.1 uncultured Pleurocapsa sp. | reverse complement strand
CCCCCCCCCCCGGGGGCCGGGCGGGCCCGGCGGGCGCCCCAGGGAGACAAGGAGGACAAGGAAGAATTTCCCAATCACCAATCACCAGTCACCAGTCACCAATCACCAATCTCCCTCTGTTTTCTCAATTGCCTCCAGAAGATGCAGTTTTAGAGATTACGTACCAAGGATATATTTATTGGCATTTTCCCGAACCCGATCACAAATCTTTATCTTCAGTTCAAAAAGGCAAAGACTTTACTATCTATACTCAAACAATTGGAAAACAAGAATATTTACTGGTCATGAGCGATCGCGGTAAGGTCTATCCGATTGAGGTGAAAGCAATTCCCGCAGCAGGAACGCTAGAGAAAACTTTAACGAGTCTTCTGCCAAAAAGCGCTCAAAAGGAGTCAGAAAAGCCTGTAGTGCCCTTTTTCTTGCCTAATGAGCAAAAAAGTCTCGATTTGATTTTGTTGACTCAGAAAGGGAAAATTAAGCGGTTGTCTGTTTCTGAGTTAGATAGCCTTGGCAATCGAGGACTGGCATTAATTAAATTGAAGGAAGATGATCGCGTTAGTTACGTTTGTTTGGCACAAGAAAAACAAGATTTGGCGATCGCAACGACAGGCGGACGAGTATTGCGTTTTGCAATTAATGACGAGCAAATTCCTCTGATGGGACGTATCGCTCAAGGAAATCAAATCCTGCGCTTGCGCTATGGAGAAAACTTGGCAGGTTGCACTGCGCTGAGTGCAGACGAGAGTATCTTATTGATTTCTCAGCTAGGTTATGGCAAGCGTTTACCTATCAATACTCTGCGACTGGCTAAAATTGGCGACATCGGTACGTCAGCACTTCAGTTTACCAGCAAAATGGATAATTTAGCGGGAATGGTACTTCCTCAAGCAGGGAGAAAGGTTATTTTGCAAACCAGTAGCGATCGCGTTATATCTATGTCAGTAGATTCTGTACCCTTTTGGGGGAAGGATGGAACAGGCGATCTCGTGGTTAAACTTAAAGCTCAAGAAGCGATCATGTCAGTTTTTGCTGGTTAGTCTTTTTTACTAAGTAGTAGGGGTTTATTGGTCATTCTCACCGTGAAAAAGATTGATTTAAAAAATCGATTAGCTCGCAAACGACAAAAGCGAATTCTTAAAATTGCCCTATTAATTACTTTAGGGGTAATGCTGGCTAGTTTGGTAATAAACGTTACCGTAAGATTACCCGCTAATGCTTCAAAACCTATAGATGCTATTTTGGTACTAGGCGGAAGCATTAAGAGAGAAATTTATGCCGCACGATTGACTAGGGAATATCCAGATGTGCCGATTTTAATTTCTCATGGCTCTGATGATCCCTGTATTTTATTTATTTTTCAACGAGAAGGCGCGAGATTAGAGCGAGTTTGGTTAGAAAATTGTGCTGAATCTACCTTTGGAAATTTCTTTTTTAGTCTGCCAATTTTGCATCGTTGGAAAGTTCATAAAGTTAAATTGATTACTTCTGGAAATCACCTACCAAGAGCAAAATCTTTAGGGAAAATTTTACTAGGCGCTCAGGGAATTGCGATGGAAATAGATCTGGTCAAAGAAAAAGGAATTCCAGGCAATCGAGAAACAAAATTCAAAACAACATTAGATGTAACTCGCAGCATTATTTGGGCATTTTTTAGTCAGTTAATTCAGCCGCCTTGTTTTAAAGTTACTGAGTTAGCCAATGTTGATTTACAAGCATGGCAAGAAAAGGGGTTTGACTGCGAGTATCAAGGAGGAATAAGAAATTAGTGATTAGTGATTGGTGACTGGGGATTGGGGATTGGGGATTGGGGATTGGGGATTGGGGATTGGTGAGAAGGTGATTGGTGAGAAGGTGACTGGTGACTGGTGATTGAATCAATCCAAAATCAAAAATTCAAAATTGATTGACAATATTGAAAGATCTTTATTAATCTATCTTAAAACAGTAAGTCATGTACCTCAGCAATCATGAGAATTGCTATATTACGCTACGTTCTAGTCAGGAAACCAATGTTTATCAAGTAGTTGTTCGAGTGAGTAGGGACATTCTACAGGTAAAGAATCAAGATTAGTTTTTTTCTGGGTAATCAACCGAGCATTTTGGTAGATTAAGGGTAATTCTTCCGCTAAATAATTACGCAAATTATTCGTCAGTTTATCTTCAAGTTGAACCCTAAAAGTAATGATTTCTCCTGCCCAATGATTCGCATTTCTCTCTCTTTCTAATTGCCAAAACTGATACAGCATCAGATGAATAATTATCTGTAAGAGCAAACTTTTTACAGCACTTCTTTCGCTGCGTCCCAAGGCTTCTAACTCCTCAATTAAATTCTCATAATCCACCCGATCTAGCTGACGATTTTTGAGTAGCCTAACCATTTCATTTAACCAGCGATCGTAATCACTGTCATAAAGTTGTTTGAGATTGGTGATTTCAGTTTTCATAATTGCCTTTCCTAAGCTTTTCTTTTTTCTGATAGTGTTGCTTGTAATTAAAAACGGGAATTTAAATTTTACGCCGAGAGAGGGCAACTTGGTAGGAAATACGATCATACTTCTAGCCCCCAGGACTATTTTAGTGTATCACTCTCGTTAAATATTCTTTTGATTAACACATAAATATTACTCAATCCATGATTTTATTGCCTCGATTTGCTGTAATGATGGTGACAGGATTTAAAGGAGAGAAACGAGTCATATCACCAATCGGAACTGAACGAGATATTTGTACTTGTAATAATCGATAATTCCAGTGGCGATCGCGCAACCAAACTAAACTATTATTTAAATGTTCTAAAGTTGCTAAGGCTAAGACTAAAATCCCATCAGCGATCAATTTTTCTTGGCAAATTTCTAAAATTTCCAGTAGATTTCCGCCGCTTCCTCCAATAAAAATACGGTTTGGTTTTGGTAAGTCAGTAAGAATATCTGGTGCAATTCCCTGAATTGAAGTAACGTTAGAAACTTGAAAGCGATCGCAATTTTTTTCAATCAAATTAATTCCCATCGCTGTTTTTTCTATGGCATATATTTGAGAGGTAGAACATAAACGCGCCATCTCGATCGCAACCGAACCAGTCCCAGCACCGATATCCCAAACAATTTGGTTTGGCTGTAATTCTAATTCTCCTAAAATAATCAAACGAATTTCTCGCTTGGTCATCAATCCAGGTTTATCTGGAAAACTCAGAAATGTATTGTCTGGTAATCCTAATAAAGGTAAAGTTTTAAGATTTAATAGTTGCTCTTTTGGGGTGGACTGTCGCAGCAAGATAACTACATTAAGCGAGGCAAAAGTTTTTGTTGATGAGGAGGCTAATTGATTGACTACTTCTGCTGGAAAATGAGAAATTTTTTCTTGACTATCTTCTAAGTTTTCACAAATCCAAAAAGCATATTTTGTTGGTAAATCCAATCCTAAATAAAAACGAGCGATCGCACTGGGATTATTCTTATCATCTGTCAGAATAGCAATCTTTTCAAATCCTTGTTGTAAAAGATAAGTTAATTCATCCAAGGAACGTCCGTGAACGCTAATAATTTTTGCATCCTGCCAAGGCACTTTAATCCGATTAAAGGCTAATTGCACTGAACTTAGATGAGGATGAAAGCGCAATTTTTCTGATGGTAATTTTTCTAGTAAAAAACGCCCCAATCCAAAAAATAATGGATCGCCACTGACTAGAATCACAATCCTTTCATCGAAATGTGGCTTTATTTCTTCAATAACTTCAAGAAAATTGTTTAAAACTAATCGTTTTGCAGGATGAGTAAGAAAATAATTTAAATGGCGATCGCTCCCTACTAATAAAGTTGCATTCTCTATAATTTGTCTGATTTTTTCTGACAGTCCTGCTGCTCCATCTAATCCTATTCCGACAACTTCTATCATATTTATTAAAAAAATATCGCGCAGAGGGGCAGAAAAGTTTTAAGGAAAAATATTGATGTTTTATTTAATTATATTCTAGCAACCTATCTCAGGTTTCTATACCCAGAACTGACGGCTGAGTTAATTTGTTTCCATTCAATTAATTTCTCCTATTAAAGGAGACTGTGTTGTACTATAACTATACCCAGTGTATCTATAGGGGAACAGTTTCTGGGAAAAACTGGGAGTAATGAACGAATGGATAGAAAATGGTTGGAATCCTGAAACATCCAAGAAAAAGATACTCAAACATATCAAGTTAGCTGACTATATCACTTTAGCAAGCGATCGCGCCGCCTTGGGTAGTCTGACAAAGAGTATTGATTACAATCAAAAAAGAATTAGATCATTTTCATCAAACTTGCCAATTGGAAAACAACTGATTTAAAAATTAGAGATAATGAAATTCAAAACTGGTTAAAACTAGCAGCATTTGTTAAACGCAATCGCCAAATTAACATTGGGAGACAATAACGATGCAATTACTAACTCGAAAGTTTACCGTTGAACAATATCACAAGATGGCTGATGTGGGCATATTAACAGAAGATGATAGGGTTGAATTAATCAAAGGCGAAATTCTTGAAATGTCACCCATTGGTTTAAAACACGCAGCTTCGGTAAAACGATTAAATAGTATCTTTCAGCGAAAACTAGGAAATAAAACTATCATTGGTGTCCAAGATCCAATTCAATTAAATGATAATTCTGCACCACAACCTGATGTCACTTTATTAAAACCTCGTATTGACTTTTATGAAACTGAAATTCCCAAACCAGAAGATATTCTACTGATTGTTGAAGTCGCTGATACAACAATTCACTATGACAGAGATATCAAAATTCCTCTCTATGCGGAAAATGGCATCCTCGAAGTCTGGTTAATTGATATTAATAATCAATCCCTTACTATTTATCGCCAGCCAACCAAAGAAGGTTATCAAATCATACAAACCTTAGATATCACTCACAAGTTATCTCCTTTGGCATTTCCAGATGTAACTATTAATATTAATGAAATTTTCGGAATCTCAATCTCTTAATTAACCTGCAAATTAGTTACTTCTTATGTATTGGTACACTCTCACTCCTTTAGATGTCTTACGTGAATGATGCGTAAGAAATGCTGTAGTGCGAGCATCTTGGTCGCGTTTGGCGTGCGTGCGTGAGCGTCTCTCTCAAACTACTTCTCACAATTTATCTCTAAAACCGCTTTCGAGGTCGATAATTGGCTACCGACTCTACCAGTCCTAGCGCAATAAAATTAGTTAATAATGCCGATCGCCCGTAACTGAGCCAAGGTAAGGGAATCCCAGTAATCGGTGCCAGTCCGACCGTCATGCTGATATTAACGATAACTTGAAAAGCAATCATCGACAGCATCCCGATCGCTAACAACGAACCAAAATTTTCCTTCGCATTGCAAGCAATATAAACTAATCGAAAACAGATTAACCAAAACGCGATCAGAACGAAGATACTGCCAACAAAGCCAAATTGCTCTCCGACGGCAGAAAAAATAAAGTCCGTATGCTGTTCGGGAATAAAATTGAGTTGGGTTTGCGTTCCCTCATAGAGTCCTCGTCCCCACATTTCCCCTGAACCGATCGCAATTCGAGATTGAATCAGTTGATAACCGCCGCCCAAGGGGTTTTTCTCTGGATGCAGAAACAGGGTTAACCTGTCTTTTTGATAATCTTTCAACAATCCCCAAAGGATTCCGCTTAACTTTCCGGCGGCAAAATTAGCTGCGATCGCGCCAATGGTCGAGACAAACCTAAAGGGAAGCGTCAACCAGGCAATCACTCCCATCGCCAACGCCCAGACTAACCAACCTGGAAAAAAGACGTTATAAATAATGGCAGAAACCAAGGGAGACAACATCAAAATGAGCCACCCTGGATTAGCATCTGCCCAGTAAAGCATTCCCAAGGTAATCGCACCGAAAACCAAACCCGTTCCCAAGTCAGGCTGTAGCATAATTAATACCCAAGGAACTGCTGTCACAGCTAGGACGCGAAAGAGTGCGGGCAGAGTCGAAGCCGGATGCTTGTGCAGTAACGCTGCTAGGGTAATAATCAAGCCCACTTTGGCAAACTCTGAGGGCTGTACGTTAAAACTGCCGATGTTAATCCAACTCTGCGCTCCATTAGCCGCCACCCCGACAAAAACAACGGCTAGCAACGAGAGATTGGTGATGGCATAAGTCATCCAATGCCACTGCATTAGGATTTCGTATCGCGATCGCGCCAGCATCAAGGCAAAAAGCAAGCCTAGACCGCCCGTCAGCCAGTGCTGCCACCACTCTACCGAGCTTTCGTGGAGTTCCGTACTTTGGATCATCAGTCCTCCCAAAGCCGTCAAACCAACTGCCAAAGCCATGAGTAGCCAGTCAACTTGCGGCCAGGAGGAAAACCATAACTTCCAGTTAATTCTGGGTAGAGATTTGTGTAACATCCATTTAAGCAAAAGCAGCAACGGACACTTTCGCGGCAATTTGTTTAGCGATCGCGACTAGGGCTTGAGCAGAGGCTGATTCTGGGGCAGACATGACGATAGGAACGCCCAGATCGCCTCCCTCGCGCAGAGCGATTTCTAGGGGAACGCAACCCAACAGGGGAACCTTTAATTCTCTAGACGCTTTTTCTCCGCCGCCAGAGCCAAACAGATCGTAGCTGCGATCGCTCAGATCCGGTGGAATAAAATAGCTCATATTTTCCACGATTCCCAGGACATGAATTCCCAACTGCTGGAACATTTTTAAGCCGCGACGAGCATCCAATAAAGAGACGGTTTGGGGAGTCGTGACAATGACTGCACCCGCCATCGGAACAGCTTGGACTAGGGTAAGCTGAGCATCTCCGGTTCCTGGAGGCATATCGACGATCAGATAATCGAGATCGCCCCAGTTCACTTGGTAGAGAAACTGACGAATAATGCTGTTGAGCATGGGGCCGCGCCAAATGACAGGCTGATCGGGGTCGATCAAAAAGCCCATAGACACCATCTTCACCCCGTAGTTAAAGGCGGGTTCTAACACCTCTCCTTGCGGCGCTTGCTGTACCATGACCTTAGCATCGGCTAATCCTAACATCGTAGGTGCATTAGGGCCATAAATATCCGCATCCAAAAGACCGACCTTGGCTCCGGTTTCTGCTAAAGCAACTGCGACGTTTACCGCTACTGTGCTTTTGCCAACGCCCCCTTTGCCGCTAGAAATGGCTATAATATTTTTGACACCTCGAACGGACTGGCGATCAGGTAAAGACTTCTGCTGGGGAGTTTCTGCGGTGACTTCAACTTCTACTGCTTCAACCCCAGGTAACTGCTTGACTGCTTTTTGACAATCCTCAACAATAAACTCTCGCAACGGACAGGCAGGAGTGGTTAAAACGAGCGTAAAATTTACCTTTCCCCCGTCAATTTGCACGTTGCGAATCATATTCATTTCTACCAAACTTTTTCGCAGTTCGGGATCTTGAACGGGGCGCAAGACTTCTAACACCGACTTGGGATCTAACATAATTAAATTAAGTTCTCCTCTGCCAACGACTGCGACAGATGTTTTCTCAAAAAGTTTTTCTTTAATTTATCTTAAAACGCCACACGAATTTGTTTATTTAGCGCTGGTGGGCGTGATCGCTCATTAAATGCATTATCTGCGAGCGAGCCACTGTAAGATTAATTGATTGACCATCTCTGGCTTTTCGTCGTGAGGACAGTGACCTGCATTCGCGATCGCGTAGAATTCTACATCTCGACCGATTTGGGCTAATTCTTGGTAAATGGTTGCGCCTGTGATGGGAGTCCAGGGATCGCTATCTCCCCAGAGAACTAATAAAGGATGCTGCAATCGTTGTAATAATTCCTGTGGCGTAGGGCCTGCGGGTGCGGTTAAAACCGAGGCAAACACCTGTTGAGCGCCTGGATGACAGGAGGGTTCGTAGATCAGATCTATCAGTTCGTCTGTGACTGCCGCGCGATCGCTGTACACTTGATACAGAGTCCGGCGAAGGCGATGTTTCTGACGGATACTGTCAAAGATCAATTTGCCTGTCAGTGGGTAACTCACCAACTTGGTAAAAGCTCCCATGATTAAGCGTAAGGGAAGAGCCAGTTCGTCTGGACGGTGATTGAGTCCTCCCGCACAGTTAATTAATACGCCGCCTGCTGCGATTTCTGGAAATTGCGCGATCGCCATTAAACCGAGCAATCCACCGATGGAGTTGCCGATCAATACCGTCGGTTCTTGAATGTGTGCTTCCCAAAAATCTTTAATTTGTTGCTGCCAGAGTTCTACCGTGTAATCTCGCGCTGGTTTATCCGAACCCCCAAATCCCAGGAGATCGATCGCCCATACTCGATAGCCGTTTTCCGCCAGGATAGGAATATTTTTGCGCCAATGTCCGATCGATGCACCAAAGCCATGAATTAGGAGTAATGGCCGTCCAACTCCCATGACCGTGTATTGAATTTTGTTCCCTTGCCAAGTCCAAGTCAGTTTTTCAAACGTATTGGTTTCTACCAGTTGTTGAGCAGTCATTTGATGTGAGATGTTTTAACTATTTTCGAGCGCAATCACCATTGACTCTTTCTCTTTGGGGTTTGGGAGCAAGCTTATAGGCTTTCACTCTTTTTGACAAGATCTTTGAAGTTGTTCGAGAAAATCTAGAGAAGAAGCGAAAGCCTACTGACAGATCCTCAGATTACTAACCAATAACGAAAATATCGCTAAAAGTCAGGATGGGTTTGTTGCTGAGGGTGGCTATCTGAACTTGTGCTGTTCCACCTACACCATTGACATCAAAGAAGAGAGCGCCATTCGTTTGATTATAGATAAACCGATCGAATGAATCAGTCGCCGATGTGCCAATGACAAATTGCGCTGCACTAATGGTAGCATTAGGAGTCAGTCCGCCGCCGAAACCCGCAGCAGAAACGGCGATCGTGTCATCAATGGGTAGAAAATCAGTTATCCTGTCCAATTTTTCATTGGGAGAATTGAAAGTAAAGCGATCTGCACCGCTACCGCCCGTGAGAGTATCGTTACCCAAACCACCTACTAAGGTGTCTCGACCGTTTCCCCCAATTAAGCTATCGTTCCCCGTTCCCCCTTTGAGAGTGTCATTGCCAGCACCGCCGTTTAGGGTATCGTTGCCAGCATAACCGTTGAGGAGGTCGTTTCCTGCCGTCCCAACTAAGTTATCATTTCCATTCGTTCCTTCTGTACCTGGGATAGTAAGAATTCCGGTGCGATCGTAAAGTAGCCCATAGTCAGGATCTTGCGTCCTCACGACAGCATTAACACTTCCTGCTGTCCCTAATACTACATTGGGGATAGTAGCATAAGCGTAGTTGCGAACAAAGTCTAAAGTGACAAGTGTTTCAGCAGACTGAATGACATTGCCAGTGCTGCTATCAATGAGAAGGGCAGTGAAAGGATCGTCAATAAATAGCGCGTAAGGATTCCAGTCAAATGCTAGCGAGATATCTGGGGTCGAGTTGCGATCGCTATCGAAATCTATAACCGTTGTTCCTGCACCTTCCATCCGCAAATCAGTATATTTGACCTGCATCAAAATCCCGTTTTGATAGCGACTGGCTTTCACCTGGGTAAGGTCATCGTTATCATAGCCGAAGGCAAAGGAATCGCCGATAGGATCTGCGATCGCGTATTCTGGCGCTCCCCAGGCGAGAAACGGTTGAATCGTGCCATCTCTGAGCCTGATCCCACCGTTATTGGGAGCGCGATCGCTATCGCCAAGAGGGGCTAAGGTATCCGTGAGAATGACCGCTTTATCTGTTACGGGTGGAAGCAGTCCTAGAGGAACGGAAATTTCAATCCAGTTATTGCCTAAGCGATAGCTGCTATCACTCGTGGGAGACCCAATAAAGACCTCCACAGGGTCAGCACTGGGTTGGGGTTGATAGAACAGCGTTGCCTCAAATTGTCCTCCCAGCGACCAGGGATACTGAAAGTACTCAATCTGTGCATCCACGCCGAAAGTAGGAAAGATTTCAAAGACGTTTGTAAAACCTGTGAGGATGTTGCCGTCAAGATCCAGACTAATCGAACCCTTGATGACATCTGAGATATGATACTGGTCGATGGGATGGTGGAAGTAATTGCGGAATACTAAATGTTCGCCAACCAACTTAACCTCGGTACCTTTGAGGTCTACAGGCGGTTGAGCATCGCCCATCGGATCGTTAAGCCAAGAAAGCGGTGCTAGGGTTAATCCCTCGTTGTCAATGTGAATTCGCCCGTCGCTCACTCTTATATATCCCTCATTGGGAGCGCGATCAAGTCCACCACAAGCCATATCGCTCGATGTAAGAACTGCCACTTCTAAGTTTTGGATATTGGCAGGCAATAAACTCTTGGGAAGTTCTATATACAGGCTATTTCCCTCAACCCAGCTAGTTAGATTTTGGGAGTTGTTGGGGCCAGAATATAAGGACTGGACGATGCCCAAGATAGCTACCTGAGACCAAATACTCGCTTCTGTTAAGTGGGTGTTGTTGTGGGTCTGTCGGTTGCCATCAAAATCGAGCAGAATATTAACATTGGCTCCTTGACTGAGATCGGCAAAGTCTACTCGAAAGATCAGCGTTGTTGCTGTTTGTTGAATATTGAGGGCAGTAATGTCGGTAAACTCCGATCGCTCGTAAGCATCCCCTAATGGATCTTGGAGCAAAACTGTATTTACCATAAATGAGTTCACCTCCTTTGGATCAAACTCTCTCTAATCTGTCCAAAGCGCGTTCGAGGATTTTTTTCTTGATTGTTAATTTCTGTTGTTTTTTCCTTGCTTTAACTGCTAAATTTAATGGCTATCCTACTAATTATTCTAGTATTTTTTTAGTAAGAAAATAGCTTGTATTTAAAACTATTTAACCTAATTACGAAGCATAATTAAAGGTAAAACAGGAAAGCTTTTCAAGAAGAATGGTCAAAAAATGATGAAGCTAATACTCATTTTTTTTTTGAATACAAAAATACAAGCGATCGCACGAAGAGCCTTGCCTTTAATTTCAGCAATTAATCTAATCTCTTAAAAGTAGATAATAGAGTTCTCCCGTATTGCTAATCAAACCAGCGCGATCGCCCGCCGCTTTCCCCGTCCCCATAAAAATATCCACTCGTCGAGATCCTTTAATAGCACTTCCAGTATCTTGATCCAGCACGTAGCGACTCACCAGAGACATTTCAAGATTGCCCGTTCGACTGGGATAAGGAATGCGAGTGTGAATTAGCGCCAAGGCTCCTGGGGGCATAATCGACTTATCTGTTGCAATAGAACGCTCAGCCGTCACAGGGACTCCGATACTGCCTTTGGCGGGTGCGCCGTAAGTTTCTCGGAAGAAAACAAAGCGATCGTTGCGAGAGACATACTTATCGATCTCTTGGGGATTTTTCGCTAAATAATCGAGCAGTACGGGCAAACTTAACTCTTGGGGGGTAAAAATTCCCTCTTTAATCAATTCTTTGCCAATACTGGTGTAGGGATAATCGGTACTCCCATCGTAACCGACACTCATCGTTTGACCGTTGGTTAATTGGAGTTTTGCCGAACCTTGAATGTGAACCAAATAAGCTTCTAAGCGATCGCGCATCCACACCAATTCGTATCCCGTTAGGGGGCTTTTATTGCCCAACAAACCATCTTTTCCTTCTAACTCAACGCGGCTAGGATGGGGTTTCGACCAACTGGAAAAATTAGAGGGTTGGCGATAGAGGGGATAGCGATATTGTGTAGTTCGTTGGCGGCTAGCAGGATAGATTGGCTCAAAATAGCCTGTAAACTTGACAGTTCCCCGATTACCTTCTCCCACCGACTGATAAAAGATAAATTCTCGTTGGACGGATGCTTGTAATTGGGCACTTGTGGGAGACTTCACCAACAACTCGCGAAAACGCAACAAAGAACGACGAACGCGATCGCGCGTAATTCCTGGTACAGAATAATTTTGATAAGCTTTAACAGCACTAGGAGTATCCAAATAGCGCAAGCTATGGTCAATTGCCCTCAGCATGGCTCGCCAATCCCCCGGTTTTCCAGGATTTCCCCAAAGCTGCTCGTCCAATCCTAACGACTTATCAAACTGATACTGCTCGATCGGTTTGAGCGAAACTTCTTGGGTTGCTAAAAGCCAGTCAGGAGTTGAAAAAAAAATTCCTAATCCCAGCCAGAGTAAAGCAATACGTTTTCTCATAGCGGTTTTCAATTGAATGGACAGATAAAGAAGCTTTTCTGACTTATGTCAAAGAAGTGCTATTGCCAGA
>CAYTUO010000100.1:0-12272 GCA_964441015.1 uncultured Pleurocapsa sp. | reverse complement strand
ATAGATAGATTGGTAACTGAATGTCCACAAAAATTTCCTCCGAACAGGTCAATCAAATAATCAACAACCTTCACCACGATCCCTTTGAAGTGCTAGGTTGCCATCCCCTAGAACAAAATGGCAAGGTGACAACCTGGACAGTACGAGCTTATTTGCCTAAAGCTCAAGCAGCATGGGTCATCTGTCCGATAGAACGCAAAGAATATCCGATGGAATCGGTGCATCATCCCAACTTTTTTGAATGCACGATAGAACTCGCCGAACTGAAAAACTATCAACTCCGCATCCGCGAAGGAGAACACGAACGGGTCATTTACGATCCTTACGCTTTTCGTTCGCCAAAACTCAACGACTATGACCTACACCTGTTTGCAGAAGGAAATCACCATCGCATCTACGAAAAACTAGGCGCTCATCTGGCCGAAATCGATGGAGTCAAAGGCGTTTATTTTGCACTATGGGCACCCAACGCTCGCAACGTCTCGGTCTTGGGAGATTTCAATAACTGGGATGGCAGACTCCATCAAATGCGGAAACGCAATAACACGGTTTGGGAAATCTTTATTCCTGGAATCGGTGCTGGAAGCCAGTATAAGTATGAAGTCAAAAACTGGGAAGGACATATGTATGAAAAATCCGATCCCTACGGTTTCTACCAAGAAGTCAGACCCAAAACCGCTTCTATCGTCGCCGATCTCAATACCTACCAATGGAATGATAGCGAATGGATGGAAAAGCGTCGTAACAGCGCTCCCCTCAACCAAGCTATTTCCGTCTATGAGGTTCATTTAGGCTCTTGGATGCACGCCTCTTGCGCCGAAAAACCCCGCTTGCTCAGGGGTGAAGGCGAACCAGTACCCGTCTCGGAATGGAATACCGAAGCTCGTTTCCTCAGTTATTACGAACTGGCAGACAAGCTGATCCCCTACGTCAAAGAGATGGGCTATACCCATATAGAATTATTGCCGATCGCCGAGCATCCCTTTGATGGTTCCTGGGGCTATCAGGTAACGGGGTATTACGCGCCCACATCCCGTTACGGAAGGCCAGAAGACTTCATGTATTTCGTCGATCAATGTCACCAAAATAATATTGGGATAATTGTAGACTGGGTACCCGGTCACTTCCCCAAAGACGGTCACGGATTGGCGTTCTTTGACGGCACTCACCTCTACGAACACGCCGATCCCCGCAAAGGAGAACACAAGGAATGGGGAACGCTAGTCTTCAACTACGGTCGCAATGAAGTCCGTAACTTCTTAGTGGCCAACGTTCTCTTCTGGTTTGACAAGTATCACATCGATGGCATTCGAGTTGATGCCGTTGCGTCCATGCTCTATCTCGACTATGCCCGCAAGGATGGAGAATGGGTTGCCAACGAATACGGAGGCAGGGAAAACCTCGAAGCGGTAGAATTCTTGCGACAGGTCAATAGCAATCTCTTTCAATATTTCCCTGGTGCGCTTTCTATTGCCGAAGAGTCAACTGCATGGCCAATGGTTTCCTGGCCTGCGTATATGGGCGGTTTGGGCTTCAATCTCAAGTGGAATATGGGTTGGATGCACGATATGCTGGACTACTTCAGCATGGATCCTTGGTTCCGCCAGTTTCACCAGAACAACGTCACCTTCAGTATGTGGTATCACCACAGCGAAAACTATATGTTAGCGCTATCCCACGATGAAGTTGTCCACGGCAAGAGCAATATCATCGGGAAAATGCCAGGAGACGAGTGGCAGAAATATGCTAACGTTCGCTGTTTGTTTGCCTATATGTTCGCGCACCCTGGCAAAAAGACCATGTTTATGAGTATGGAGTTCGGGCAGTGGAACGAGTGGAATGTTTGGGGCGACCTCGAATGGCAGCTATTGCAATACGAACCTCACGAGCAGCTAAGACAGTTTTTTGCCGATCTCAATGCTCTTTACAAGAGCGAACCCGCCCTTTATAGTCGCGATTTTGAACAAGAAGGATTCCAGTGGATCGATTGCAGTGACAACCGCCATAGCGTCGTTTCCTTGATCCGTCGCGCCAAAGATCCCAACGATTTCATCGTGACGGTTTGCAACTTTACACCCCAACCTCACAGTCACTATCGCATCGGCGTTCCCGAACCGGGATTTTATGCCGAGTTAATTAATAGCGATGCTCGCAAGTATGGCGGTAGCAACATGGGGAATTTAGGCGGTAAATGGACGGATGAATGGGCGTTCCACAACCTGCCCTACTCCCTCGATCTGTGTTTGCCCCCCTTAGCGGTTTTAATTCTGAAGATAGATCGCTCTAAAACGGCAGAAGTCATGAAAAAGGTCGAGACCCAAAGCAATTAGCCCTTAAGTAGGTAAAAGGTTTGTAGTAGCGCTTTAGTGCCATCAGCGTTTCTACAAATCTTCAGGAATATTATCTTTAAGTCCTGTACTGAGCGATCGCAATGGTGCGGATAATGGAAAAGGAAGTAGGAAATAGGGGCGGGAAATGGCTCCTTAGTCCTACTTAACCCGTTAATTCCATGAAAAACTCCCTTTTCGCGATCGCGCTAATTTCCCTCTCTCTTCTAGTAGATCCGGCGCAGCAATCGAGGGCAGAAAACCCCTATCGAACGGCGCTGGTGATCGGCAATAGCGCTTACGGGCAAGCAGGACAACTCCGCAATCCCGTCAACGATGCCACCGATATCGCGGCGCTTTTGCAGCAATTGGGGTTTGAAGTCACGCTGTTGCGAGATGTAGATCTGCGTCAGATGGAAAGCGCGATCGATGCCTTTAACAGGCAGTTGCACCGAGGCGGAGTGGGATTATTTTACTACGCAGGGCATGGCGTTCAAGTGGATGGAGAAAATTATTTGATTCCCCTGAAAGCGCAAATCGAGCGATCGCAAGATGTCCGTTATGAAGCTGTGCCACTGGGACGAATCTTGGGGGCAATGGAGGAGGCAGGCAACGACATCAATATCATCATTCTCGACGCTTGCCGAGACAACCCTTTTGCGCGACGGTGGCGCTCCATTCAACGTGGGTTAGCAGCAGTCCAGGCAGTTCGAGGCGCATTTATTGCTTTCGCGACTGAACCAGGAGGCGTGGCCTTGGATGGGGAAGGTCGTAACGGTGTATACACCTCACATCTCTTGCAGTACCTCAAGACTCCCAATTTAGATGTAGAGCTAATGTTCAAGCAAGTCCGAGCAGGAGTCGTTCAAGAAACGCAAGGGCGGCAGACTCCGTGGGAATCGTCTTCCCTGATTGGTTCTTTTTCCTTCAATCCATCTACGAAAAATACGGCAACTGCTTCCGTAATGCCACAACCGACGATAGCCCCAGACGTGGCGGTTAATCCGAATCCTCCTTCTCGCCCAGCTATTATCGCGTTTACAGCAACCCCTCGCCTCCTCGATTATGCGACTACCCAAACTGTAAGAAAAGCAAGTGGGGCGACTTATTACTTTACGGTAGATCTGCCTGAAAATGCTGGTTTTCCCTTGCAAAAGTTAACTATCCAGCAGTCAGAGGCAGGAGAATTGATCGATCGCTATCATTTCGATGAAACCCTTGCTTTTGAAGGAACGCGATCGCAACGAGGATCTGAAATTTCAGTGACTGCTACACTAGACCAAGACACTCGAACCATTACCGTTGTCTTCGATCCGCCTATTTCCCCTGGCAAAACTGTTACTGTCGGACTGCGCCCTGTCTCTAATCCTTCTAGTGGCGTTTATACTTTTAGAGTCACGGCATTTCCCGCCGGAGAAGGAGCGAGGGGGCTTTCCCTGGGTGTTGCTAGGTTACACTTTTACGACCCATTTTAACGGAACAACAGTAAAATCGTTTGACCTAAGCCGACGATAAATCCTAAGATCCCTCCCAGATTGACGATAGCTTGTAGTTCGCTTTTGACAATGCCTTGAATGGCCATTTCTAAGTCTGCCGGAGAAGTTGCTTGAACCCTGGCAATAATCACTTGGTCGATTGAGAGAATGGGAATTGCCTGCTCTACAAGTTTTTCTAAATCTTCTTCTAGATAGCGTTCTAAAATAAGCGCGAGTTCTTCGCTAATCGCTTCTAGGGAACTGGTAAATGCCACAGAAGATTGAAGTCGATTGACAATGACTAGAGCAATTTGCTCCCAGTCAACCGATTGGCCGAACTCGTGCAACAATTCAGCGCCGTTATCTTGAATATAGGTACGGACTGTATCGCGAGTGGTTTTTCGCAGTTGTCGCACGGTAGAGACGGGTAAGTTTTGGAGGGATAGACTTTGTAACCAATCTCGCAAACGACTGCGAACTTCTAGAGAGAGTAACAACTCTTTGAGACGAGTATTGGCGATTTCTTTTTCGTCGAGGCAAAATGTCCGCAAGCGCGTTAGTGCATTCCGCAATCCAAACAGATTGGCGACTACCCAGTAAGTCCCGCTCGTTTTTTCGCGAAATCCTTCATCGATTACTTGTATGTTGCGATCAGTGAGAAAATCAATTAACGCCTGTCGGAGAGCATCTGGCGGCAGTACCGCCTCTAGCAACCAGTCAGCTAACTGCCGCGCTTGGGTGTGATTGAGGCGAAATTCTAATAAAATCTTGTCAAAAATGCGATCGATCTGAGCTTCTAGAAAGTCTTCCCGACGAGATAAGGCTTTCAGCAGGCGCGGTAAGGATTCTCCAAACAAATCCCGCAGGATTTCTGCTAGAATTTTGGCAGTTTTTTGCTGTCTGTCGGCTCGAACTTGCTTGAGTCCCAGATTGAGTATCCAGAGAATGGCTCCTTTGATTCGTTCTGTTTCGAGCAAACGCTTGGCGAGATTGTGTAATTCTTCTGGAGTGAGCAGCGACCCCATAATGGTATCGGAAATTCTCTGCGCGAGGCGTTCTTGGTTGGCAGGAATTAAACCTGGGGTAAAGGGAAGCTTGCGTTTGCCGATGTAAATGGGTTTGTAGGGGCGAAACAGCATTTTGATGGCTATGTCGTTGGTGAAATAGCCGATAATAGCTCCGCCCAAGGGAGGCACAATTAATGTCCAGAGGGTAGATAACTCCAAAGCTGCGATCGCCAATTAGATTTATTTAGTAACGACTAATACTCCCATCATGCCACCTGCGATGGGGTAGTGGATGGCATTGACAAATCCCGCTTGATGAGCTAATTTAACTTGCTCTTCCCCGGTGGGAAATCGCTCTAAACTGGGACTGATGTAAGCGTATTCTTCGGTCAACCCGAAACTCTGCGCTGTTGGAACGACGATGGTTTGTAGATACCACTGTTGAAAGGTACGCATCAAGGACTGGTTGGGACGGTGGAAGTCGAGAATAGAGGCTTTGGCACCTCTTTTGAGAACGCGGTGTAATTCTTGCAAGCAACGGGGAATATCGGTCACATTTCTCAGACCATAGCCCATCGTAGCACAGTCAAAGGTGTTGTCGTCGAAGGGTAAATGGAGGGCATCGCCTTCAATCCAACGGATGGGCAGGGGGGAAAATCGCTTAGAATTTCGTTGACGCGCGATCGCCAATTGTTCTCTAGAAAAATCAACGCCGATCACTTGACCTGTTGTACCGACTTGACGCGCTAGGAGTTGTGCTAGATCGCCGCTACCACAGCATACATCTAATCCTAAATCACCTGGAGTGGGATCGCTCCACTTGACTGCCATTAGCTTCCAAATGCGATGCTGGCCCAAACTCAGCCAATGATTTAATTGGTCGTATACGGGGGCAATGCGATCGAAGATTGCTTGGATCTCTGAGGCGGCGATCGAGTTATTTTGGGTCATAGTTTTACAGTGACCAGTTACCAGTTACCTTATTATCTCTTATGAAGGTAACAACTTGCTCTTTAGCGAATACAAGTTTTAATTAATTCTTCAACGCCATTTATCGGTAATATTTTAATGCTTAATTTTTGAGAGACTTCCTCAATAGTTAGGTCGTCTAAAAATTTATTTTCATCGTGTTTGAGCATAACTGAGGGCAATAAAATTGCTTTTCCTAACTCTTTACCTTGCAATCCTGTTATTAAATCTTGTCCAGTTAATAAGCCAGTTACGGTGATTTCTTGTCCCCAATAATCACTTTTTAATGGGGCTAAATTGATTTCTAATCCTTGGACTTGATTCAACTGTTCTATCAGAGGTTTAAAGGCAATTTCCACTGCATTTCCGACTACCCATGTCAATTTTTTAGATTTGTTTATTTGAGAGGGTAGCATTTTTTTAGCAGTTGTTTGAAATTGCTTAATAAATTGACGAATGGAACCCACTCCATTACCAATTTGAGGATAATTTTCGTAGTGAGATTCTGGCGGTAATTCTTCTCGCGCGATCAAAAACCATTCATCGGCTAACCAAACAAAATTACTGCCCAATTTTTCGCGAAACTTTTCTTGTATTTTTTGAACTTGAGTAATAACTTCTATTGCTTTTTCTTGACTCACTGGAATTAATTCATCTTCTGGAGGACGAAAGCGAGTCAATCCGACAGGAACAACCGCAGCAGAAGTGACAGCAGGAATTTCGCCTGGATGAAATGAAGCTAAATCTAATAGCGTTCTTTCTAGGTGAATTCCGTCATTAATTCCCGGACAAACAACGACTTGAGCGTGTATTTGTAAGCGCCTTTCTTGGAACCATTTAAATTGTTCTATAATTTGTCCGGCACGAGGATTTTTTAGGAGGCGAATGCGAATTTCTGGTTCGGTAGCGTGAACGGAAACATAGAGAGGAGAAAGACGCATTTGTTCGATGCGCTGCCATTCTTTTTGCGTCAGATTTGTTAGCGTTAAATAACTGCCATAGAGAAAACTGAGGCGATAGTCGTCGTCTTTGAAATAAAGACTTTCTCGTTTCCCAGGCGGTTGCTGATCGATGAAACAAAAAGGACAGCGATTGTTACACTGAATTAGACCGTCAAAAAGAGCGGTTTCAAATTCTAATCCCAGATCGTCGTCGTAATCTTTTTCTAGTTCGAGGTGGTGAGTTTTTCCAGCAGCATCGAGGACTTCTAGTTCGAGAATTTCATCGGCGCAGAGAAATTGATAGTCGATGAGATCGCGAGGTCGAGTTCCGTTAATTGCAACAATAGCATCTCCAGGTTCAAATCCCACTTCTTGCGCGATCGAGTTGGGAAGAATTTTACTAATTCGAGCAGGACGAATAGAAGTTTCACTCATGACTTTAAGTTTCTAGTAGCTCTTTTTAAAGCTTAGTGCTAACTTTTTAGTATTTGACACAGGAGCAAAGCAAACCAATGTTGGGAATCTGTCCAAGTTTGAAGGGGTTTTAATCTTTGTTTTGTTAGATATTGTTGCATTTGTTCTAAGTCAAACTTGCGAGAAATTTCTGTGAGGATCGTTTCCCCTTCTGTAAAGTGTACTGTTAAATCGAGAGCGTCTAATCGAACTGAGTGCGATCGCTTGGCATACAGGTGCATTTCAATCTGTGCGTCAGAGGTATTATAAAATGCTTGATGGTCAAATAAACTGAGGTCAAAATTTCCCTGAAAACGCCAGTTTAAATGACGCAGCATATTCAGATTAAATTCTGCTGTTACTCCCTGAGTGTCGTTATAAGCAGCTTCTAGGATATCTTTTGCTTTTTGCAGATCGATTCCCAGTAAGAAATAATCTCCAGGTTCGAGTGCGGTTGTAATTTGGGAAAAGAAGCGATCGCACTCTATTTGGTTAAAATTGCCTAGCGTACTTCCCAGAAAACAAATCGTGCGCGAGGGTAGGGGAGTTGGCGTTAAATTCTGGAGAGCAAGTTCGTAAGTACTGACTAAACCATGAACTTGTAAAGCAGGATAATCCGCTAATAACTGTTTGGCACTCGCTTGCAAAATCCCGGCACTGACATCGATGGGAACATAGCGTAAAGGATAACCCAATCCCTGATAAGCATCCAACAGCAGGCGAGTTTTGGTAGAACTTCCGCTACCCAATTCCATTAGTTCGCAAATCCCTGTCATTTGTGCTACTTCAGTCGCGTACTGTTGTAAGATCCACGCTTCTGTACGGGTTGGATAATATTCTGGTAACTCGCAAATTTGCTCGAATAACTGAGAACCCCTGTCATCGTAGAAATAACGAGGGGATAAAGATTTTTGAGGTTGAGTTAGTCCGAAAATAATGTCTTTCCCATCCTCTGTTTCGCTGGCGAGATTGGGGTTAAGTAAGTACTCGACTTGCAATCTTTCCTCAATTTTGGAGTGGGAATCAGTATGAGTACTGTCTGGGGAAGGAAAAGCTGTCATGCAACGCCTCTCATTGCTGTTGTTGATCGCGGATTCCCCGCAACTGAAAGATACAACAATCTGCGATCGAGGAAAACCTCTTAAGAGTCTATTTATCAAAGCTATAATCAAATAATTACGTAATTTCACGCAGAAGCGAGCGAACCCTATCATGATTATTTCCGCGATCGCCTCGACGATCTTCAGTTAACAGACTTGTTAATCTCAATGCAGAGTTGAGGTTAACGATGATGGAACTCGAAGGTGTAAAATTTGCTCAGATGTCCCGATTGGGCGATCGACAAAAAATTATTTCCTGTCTTTCGGTAGTTGGAATACTCGCTGGATTAGGAGCAGGATTTTGTATGTTTAATGAAACAACATCAGCTAGTCGTTTGACGGATAAATGTCTTACATCTTATAGCACTCAGGTAGGAAGTATTCCTTTTGATGCCATGAAAGAATGTGCAATTCGTTAAATTTAATTCTCTACCGATTTTTGATCTCTCGCAATGGAGGACGCAAGCACAAATAGGTTAATGTTCCTAATAAGGGAATAAGTGTCACTACCCAGAAAATTATAGGGTTTTTAATTTGTCTTCGGGCTAAGTCGTCACCTAATAAAGTAGAAAATAATAGACAAAGAAAACAAAAATCTAAGCTCATTACGTGGATAAAACGATTGATTTGCCACTGTTGAATAAAATCGTTCCAATCTCCTTGTGAAATTCCAAAGACGAGCAAAATAATTGTTCCTAAAGTTAGGAAAATTCCTGTCCACCTAGAGTCTAAAATCTTGATCAGTACATCTTTTGTGCCTGAAAATTCTGGATTGGGTTGACGCAGTGCTAAATAGGGCAAAATAGCAAAAGCACCAACCGCAAAAGACGCGATCGCAAAAGGAAATGCCTTGATTTTTTGTCCTCTTCCATCAATAAAAAGAACACAAGCATAAATTATCGGCAAAATTCCCATTAAGTTAAAAAGAGCAATGACTAAAGGATTAATTCCTTCCCAGTTTCCTGTTGACAGCCTTGTAATCAGTTCAAAAGTATCTGGTTGGTTCGGTGGCGCAAAGAAAAAAGCATAACTAATCAACCCAAACCATAAAACCCAAAAGCTAATTTTTCTATACATATTTTTCTGAATTTTTCTTTAAAACTGTAATTTAATCTATATTATAAATTAATCTAAAAAAATTTATTTAAAAAGAAAATTCGGTATTGAAAGTTACAATTTTTAATAATTTTTACTTTACTTATAAAAACTAATTAGACTGGATGAAAATAATTATAAATTTCCTGTGCTAACTGATCGCCAATCCCAGAAACCTCTAATAATTGTTCGATAGATGCCTCGCGAATATAATCAATGGAATGGAAATGCGATAATAATTGTTTCTGGCGCTGAAAACCCAATCCTGGAATTTCATCTAAACGCGATCGCCTACTTTTATTTAATCTTTGTTGGCGATGGAAACTAACAGCAAAGCGGTGCGCTTCATCTCTCACTCTTCTTAGCAATTGTACGCCTGGTTGTTCTGCATCTGTGGGTAAAGCTTGCGATTCTCCAGGTAAAAATATCTCTTCTCTTTGCTTGGCTAAACTGACTACTTTCACATCTTGCAGTAAGTTCATTTCTTGCAAGACGGCGACTACAGATGACAACTGTCCCTTTCCTCCATCTATCATCACTAAATCGGGAAACTCGTTTGAATTTTTAAGTGAATTTTCTCCTTCTCCATATTTGCGAAAACGACGGCGGATAACTTCTGCTAGACTGGCAAAATCATCAGAGTGACCGATTCTAACATTGGGATTTTTAATCTTGTAATGGCGGTAGTATTGTTTGGCAGGAACGCCATCAATAAAAACGACTTGCGAAGCGACTGCATTAGAACCCTGAATATGAGAAATGTCGTACCCTTCAATGCGTTTAGGAAGGTCGGGTAAATCGAGAATTTCTGCTAAATCTTGTAGAGATTGAAGATTGCGATCGCTAAAACGTTGAGTGCGTTCTAATTCATATTTGGCATTGCGTTCCACCATTTCAATTAATTCTGCTTTCGTCTGTCTTTGAGGAACAATAATGCTCACTTTACGACCTTTTCTTTCACTCAACCAATCAGTTAAGATTTCAGCATCGCTTAACTCGTACTGAACCAAAATTTCACTGGGGATTTCCACCGGATCTGCCATCCAATAATGTTCTTCCAGCACCCGTTGTAAAATAGCACCAGGCGTGAGCGATCGCGCATCGGCAAAAAATCCCAAACGACCCACCAAACGACCCGCACGAATTTGAAATAATTGAATACAGCAGTGTTGTTCGTCACTAGCAAGGGCGATCGCGTCACGAGAAATGGTATCGTCAGGAAGAGAGACTTTTTGTTCGGCATTGAGTGCTGCTAATGCTTTAAGGCGATCGCGAATGGCTGCTGCTTGTTCAAAATTTAACTCTTGTGCTGCTTTTTCCATCTGGGAAGTTAGCGTCTCCATCAACTCTCCCGTCCGTCCTTGAAAAACCATTGCCACTTTTTGCACAGTTTGGCGATACTCTTGGGGAGTAATTAACTGCTGACAGACTCCTGGACAGCGGCCGAGATCGTAGTTTAGACAGGGACGATCTTTGAATAAAGGTCGCGGACGTTGGCGCAAAGGAAAGATCCGCTTGATGATATGTAGGGTATCGCGTAATAAGCGAGTATCGACATAGGGGCCGTAATATTTATCCTTCTCGTTGTCTGTGCGTCGCTTGCGAGTAATAAAGATGCGGGGATACTCTTCTGACCAAGTAATACAGACATAAGGATATCGCTTATCGTCTTTGAGCAGTACGTTAAAGTAAGGTTGATGCTGCTTAACTAGATTCGCTTCTAGTGCTAACGCTTCTGCTTCTGAGTCAGTGACGATAAACTCGATATCCGCCACCTGTTGAACCATCGTCGCAATGCGAGGACTCAGGGGTTGAGAGTTGCGGAAGTAGGAACGAACGCGCGATCGCAGTTTTTTCGATTTACCGATGTAGAGAATATCTCCATGGCCGTCTCGCATTAAATAGACTCCCGATTCGACTGGAATCTCTGTGAGGCGGTTTGCTAAGCGATCGCGATCGTTGATTAGAGAAAATGTTTTCGTTTTACTTGTCACCGATAGAGTAAGCAATTCAAAATTTAAAATTTTAAATGGGGGAATTTAATCACAGCAAAATTTTTAGAGATTGGCGTTGTCAAATTAAATTCACATCAGCTTATCACCAATCCCCTATGACTATGATAAATTGGAAATTTGCTAACTAAAATAAAAACCCCCATCTTTTGATACGACAGGGGAAAATTCAAATCAGCTAGCAGATTTACCCTAAAAATTTAGCTAATTATCTTTGTATCTTTTTTGCGCTTCAATGCAGAAGTTGCACCGAAAACACCGATTGAGAGAATGCCAAGAATAGAGGCCGGTTCGGGAACGGATGCAACTTGAGGTACAGGAGGATCGTAAGCTTTAATTTCCATGTACAGAAGACTTCTAGCTGCTGCTGCGTTGGGATTTAGAGTATCCCAATCCATTGAAACCGTTCCTTCTAGTCTGGTAATTGTATTTGAAAGTGGGTTGGCAGAAAAGTAAATTTGTTGTAGATCTTGCAAACCTGCTGTACCAGGGGCAATAGCGCTCAAACCGCTAAAAGTATAGGGGTTAGTACCATCAGTGTAATCAATTGTTTGATTGTTAACTTCAGTGAGAGTTAAATTAATTGATGTACCTGGATCTACCTTACCATCTTGAGTTTTCGCTCTAGCAACAAGACCCAGTGCGTTCCACTTGCGTAGGCTAGGATCTGTCAGATAAGATGAAGCATTCCAAGTTAGTGTCTGACCGTTAAGCGTAAATCGAGCGATCGCAGTACTTGGATTCCACGTTAATGTCCAGTTATAGGGGTTGGCATCCTGCCAATTGATCTGAACTGAACCAGCATTTGGCTTAGTTGCACCTTCTGGTCCGATAGTCCCCTCGTAGTCGGCAGTCCCTTTTACACCTGCCCGAATTTCAGCTTCAAATAATTT